>NZ_JBPLBG010000052.1:0-158136 GCF_054039255.1 Candidatus Harpocratesius sp. | reverse complement strand
CTGAACTTGAAAAACAACGTAATGAAATTAATCCATAGATCTAAATCTAAAAAAATATTTTTTTATATATTTCTTTTTTTATCAGTCTTTAAGGTTATGATTTATCTCACAAAGAATAACCTCCTTTTTTCTTTTTGTAAAAACCACACTTTTTCTCTTATACTTTCTTGCATTTCCTTTTCAATGTATGCTCTCAACTTTGATTGATACATAGTTAAGTTTGTTTTCCAAATTTTTATGCCGCTTTTAATTTGTTGTTTGCGGTAAAATTGCTAACAATTAAAAAGATATGCGCGTAGATATAACTGAGTTAATTACACAGTTGGATGATGATTTCTGAAAGATTCATGAATGGAATTCAGCATGCGAAATCCCGTCTCTTCAAACCACCGTTTTTTATATGTTCGTGAAAGCCATCTGCTCCATCGCGCCAAATTTTTACGAGGTTTTAGAGTAGTGAAAAATCCCTCAATTTCATTAACTGCCTTATCAAAACTAATCTGATTTCTTCGAAATCTTTCACGAATTTGTAAAGCGGATTTACTCCCATGTGCAGTTAAAACTAAGTGCACATGAACCGAACTCGGCCATGGTTTAGTTTTTTTAGCTTGTGAAAATAGATAAATGTCGCTTAATTTTCGATTTCCGAGTAAAAGCTGCTCATAATAGCTCTTTACTTTTTGAAATTTCTTAGCACGCATTAGAATTGGTAACTTTTGATCTTTTAGTTCTTTAATCAGCGAGGCGCGGTAAAATTCACGGTCCATTAATGCGTAGCTCAGATTAAATCCTTGAAATTTGAGCCATTTCGCAAAAAGTCCTATATGTTTTGCCCTGTATTGTTTATAACGAAGCAATCGAAACTCAGAAAACAAAGTCATACCACATCCGTGAAGTACCATGCCTTGAAAGAGCCTAGATTTACGGGTTCCTTGTTGTTTATGAGTTTCCACCTCAAATGGTGGTTTAGGTTTCCCAGAGTATGGATATTCCGTGTTATCGACCAGTAGACGCATCTTCGAACCCCATATACCTAATCTTCGAATCTCTTGATTTAAACGATTTAGAATGTTTCCGAATATAAAATGAACATCTTTTTCTGATAATTTTCTGAAAAATTTATCGACTTCCGTTTGATGAGGCACTAATCTCCGTTTACGAACCCCATCGCTATAGAATTTCATTTTTAATTTGAATTTCTGTTGATAATGCTTGGTAAAAAGTTTGTTCAAGTAATCTGAGGCAAAATCAGTCGACTGCTTAGTAATTAAGGCGTATAGTTTGACCAAGATGTAATCATAGTATGAATACAATCTTGGACGAAATTTTTGGGCGATTTCAGATTGATCAACTAATTTGTTAACAAAAGATTTAAATTCACCATAGAGAAATTAATCCTTGGGGAAAGTTGGGATTGTCGATAGTGGAATCGCCACTCCTGTTATAGAAGACATATTATTTCAAATAAATATTCTTCTTTCCCCTCAAAACTGTTTCGGTTCTCGATTATTGGCGATTTAAGTCGGTATAGTTATAAACTTGAAGACTGTTATTATAGTCTTTATAAATATATTTTAAATTCATAAAAATTTCTTTGTAGAAATATCGGACGAAATAATTATTAAGAAATTCTGAAGCATATATTGTAGATTGCTTAGTCACCATCGCATAAAGATTAACAAGAATGAAATCTGAGCGAATAAAGTTTAGGTTTGAATTTTTTCGCGATTCCTGTTTGACTCATTTAATTTTCGACATAAGGTTTAAATTCTCCGCTGAGAAATAAATCTTGAAGGAAAGTTGGGATGGTCGATTGAGAGATCGCTGCTCCCGTAAGAGATGACATAATCTGTCAATTATATATTCTCCTTTTCCTTAAAAATTGCTTCAGTACTTAATTGTTGACAATTTGAGTCGGTGGAACTATAACCTTAAAGATTGTTGATTCTTAAACAAGAACAATTTGTTTTCTAAAAGAGTGTTTTAATAAATTTCACCATCACTGAATTTAAATATCCTTTTTTTTTATTAAATATTAACCTTAAAGAGAGTAAATGGTTAGGTAATTTATCAGCCAAATATTTTCAATCAATATTATTTTGATTTCAGAAGTAATTTTGAAAAAAAAAGAAGGTTATTTCTTAAGAAAATTATAGGTGCTAATATGACAAAAATAATAAAAAGAAAATGGAAATCAGTTCAGATTGCAATAGTTATCTTTATTTGCTTGAATTTTTTTCCTCAAAGTGCTTCTGCTGTTTTTATTCCTGGTGGTGGAATTGTCTATTCTCCGACTTTTGTTGTTCGACCAGCAGATAGGACAGTTACTTCTTTAACTTCTTTGACTTGGAAAGCTTATGTTTTTGGAGATAATTCACTAACAAATGCAAGATTATATGAAGATAAAGGAAATGGTTATGTCCAAATAAAATATTGGTCAAATTGGAATGATTATATTCCTTTAAATTATATTGCAGATTTTCCCTCGATAAATCCTGGACAAAGTATATCTTATACCTATAAAATGGTGATTTATAATCAATATAAATATACTATTGACTATGTGATTGTTACCTTCTTCTATGATAATGATGTAGATAAAGATGGATTGCCAATAAATAATGAAGCAATTTATGGAACAAGTGATAATGATCCTGATTGTGATGATGATCTTTTAAGTGATTATGAAGAAGTGACATTAGGTTCTGACGGCTTTATTACAGATCCCTTGGATTCGGATACTGATGATGATGGAATTAGTGATTATGATGAAATTACTATCTATAATTCTGATCCTACTAATTACTGGGATCCTAATGGAGAGAAAGAAATTACACATCTTGATGTGGTTTCAGAAACTATGCATATGTTCCATTTTGAAGGGTCTTTGAATGATGAAGGACATGATGCTGCATATTCTAGCAGTTCTGCTATATCATATACAGTAATTGATCCAGTGTCTGGAAATCAAGCTTTAAATTTGGATGACGAGAATGATTTTGCTCAAGTCTATTATCCGTGGGGTTATTCTGCTCCTTATTCTGAAGGTTCATTTGAATGCTCTTTTCAACCAAAAGCAATAACCGATTGGTCAATTATTATGGGGGCGGCGAATTTTGATGGTGAATTAGAATTATTTGTTGGGTTTTCGACTGATGGTTATTTGGTTGCTTATATCGATGGAGTGGGTACATTATATGGAGATACAGAATTAACTATAGGACATTTTTATCATATTTTATTTACTTTTGATTCAACTGGTGCAACGCTATGGCTAAATGGAAAAATTGATGATACTGTGTCTACCACAAATTTTTGGGGACTTCCTGCAAACACAGCTTGTGGAGTTGGAAATATTGGATCTCTGACTCAATTTGAGGGAAGTGCAATAGGATATGTCGATGATTTTCGAGTTAGTAATGTAAAATATGATGCTACAGACTTTTATCCATTACCAATTGTTCCACATACCCAAATATTAGTAGATTTTGACTTTGAACATGAATATTATGATGTTATTTTAAGCAACGAAGGATTTCATGATCCTCTCCGTGATTTACTAACTGAAGATGCAATAACAGGAACGAACTCACTAGAGTTAAGTAATAATGATTACGTATTTTGGAGATACTATGACTTTTATAATGAAGGAACTATTGAATTATATTTTCAACCTTATTCAATATCTACCGATGCTGTAATTTTACAATGTGGATATTCTATTGGATATCCTACTCCGATATTATATGAGTCAATGATTATTGGTTTTTGTAGTGATGGTAGGATTTATGCAACAATGAGCGAAAATGGTTTGAATTTTGATTCAATAATTTATAGTACCACGCATTTTGAAGTTGGGAATATATATCATATTGCATATACATTCGGACAAAATGGAAAAGCACTCTATATCAATGGTTTTAAAGAAGGATCTAAAATATCAGATACTCATGGATTGTTTTATGATCCATATAAAGATTCATGTTCACTAGTTGCAGGAAATATATTTAATGAAAATAAAATTTCTGCAACTGAAAAATACGACGATATACGATTGAGCAATATAACAAGGTCAATATTTCCTCACAAATTGAATTATATATATGATTTCGATTTAGATGGATTATTAAATGTTGATGAAGAAACCTTAAATCTCAATCCGACCAATCCAGATATCGATAATGATGGCTTAACTGATGGTGAAGAAATTATTGCTATTTATGGATATGCTTCTAATCCTAAGGAAATTGATTCTGATTTTGATGGAATAAATGATTATAATGAAGTCTTAGTATATAATACTATACCAATATCTAATGATACTGATTTTGATGGATTAAATGATTATGAAGAAATTATGATATATAACACCGATCCACGAAACTATGATTCTGATTCTGATAGTATACCTGATAATTTTGAAATCAGTTTTGGTTTAAATCCTCTTTTTAATGATGCTTTAAATGATAAGGATGGAGATTCTTTAAATAACTTAATGGAGTATCAAATGAATCTAAATCCATCATCTGTTGATTCAGATTTAGATGGTATACACGATCAAGAAGAAGATTTTGATGGTGATGGTTATTCTAATTATGAAGAATTGTTTGATCAAACATATCCTTCAGATCCATTAGATGCAATGTCATTACCCAGGCCCCCTGAAATTCAACAAGAAGATGAAGGTGTTAATTTCTTGTGGAATTATATTTTACCTTCCCTTGCTGATGTTGAATTACCAGATCTTCTAAAATTAGATATTGATCGAGATCCAGATAACAAAATTTCAGGAGAATTTGCAGTTTCGATCCAATTGACATATGCTGAGGTGTCGATTGCTTTAAAAATTAATTTTGAAGATTTATTTAAAGAACAAAAAATACCAGGGGCAAAATATGTTAAATCAGTGGGATTAGAAATCTATGGTTCTCTGGCAATAAAATATATATATACCACACAAGATGTAATTATAGAAATAAGAGGTGGGCTTAAAATAACTAGAATATGGGATTGGGAAATTGCAGCTCTTGCTATAGGTCTAGATTTTTCATTTGGTGTTGTTATTAATACTTCCCCTCCCCCAGGAGAGCCTGTAATTGAGTCTTTTGATATAAAATTCGAACCTTTTGCATGGGCACAAATAACAACCAGCATTGATTTTATTTTCTGGAAAAAACATATTACAAGATTGACAATATCATATCCAATTGTTTTATTATGGGATTTCTCACTAAACCCAATATTTCAACCAGTAGAATTTGGGCCTTTCAATATACAACTAACAGATGAAACAGAATCACTCACTTAGGAGTATTTATCTCTTTGATCAGTTTTTAGTGATATATTATTTAAAAATTGACCAATTTTTTCCTTTTTTAAATGCCAGTCATTTTAATCAAATCTATGTTAAATTCATTGCTAAATCGTTAATGTTTCAATTTTTGTTTCTTCTTCATCTGTTTTTGAGAGTCGAATAACATGGTTTGCATATTCTTCAAAAGTGTCATCATGTGATATTACAAAGATTTGTTCAAATCCACGAACGTTTTGGATACTTTGAGCTAAATTTCTGCGAGTTGATTCATCTAGGTTCGTTGTAGGTTCATCAAAAAAAGCAAAATCGATTTGCGTTAATATTTTGAGAATAGAAAGTCTAATTGCTAAAGCTACAGCCATCTGTTCTCCTCCAGAGAGTTGGGAAAAGTTTCTCTTTGGAATTTTTTCACTTTGAAGAATAACATCGTAATCCTTTTGCCATTCAATGTACAAATTTGAATCTCCTTTGATTTGTCTTAGAATTGTAGTGGCTGTTTGATTTATATTAGCTATCAAAGCCTCAGTTATTTTTGGGCCTGCTTCTTTAAACCAAGTCCTTAAAAGTTCTGAAAATTCTTTGATTTCTATTAATTTTTCTAATTGATTCTTTATTTGTAATAGTTCTTTTTCTTTTATTCTTAAAGCGCTTAGATTTCTCTGCAGATCTTCTAAATCATATTTCAAATGTTTTAATTCTTCTTCTTTTTGGATCAATTTTGTTTGAATTTGATTTTTACGTTTTTCTACTTCAGAAAATTCTGTTTCGTTAAAGTTGTTCAATAGAGAATTAAGCTTGATTGAATAATCTTTTCGATTTTTTATAGAGAGTTCTAACTTTTTTCTACTTTCTTTCAATTTTTGTTTGATTATCGGCAATTTAGTGGCCAATTTTTGATTTTTTTGATATAGATCATAAGAAGATTTGTATTTTTCTAATGTTCTTTGAGTCTCAATTTGTTCTATCTCCAAATTATTACCTTCTTCGACTTTTTGCTTAATAGGTTCCATATTTTTCATTAATTTGTTGATTGCTTCAGTAATTTTATAGGCAGAAGCTTGCTTATTAATAAGTTCTTTTTGGACTTTCATTAATATAAAATTGTATTGTTGGCTTTGATCTTTCAATTGTTCGATTTTTTGTTCTATTTTAGATAATTGACTTAGAATGGATGGTTTTGTATCAATGATTGGTTTGATTTCACTTAATTCTTCTTCTTTCCTTTTTAATTCTTCAATTTGTTCCTGAAATTGACTTATAAGTTCGAGACAACGATCTCTACGTTTTTGTAATACTGATTCTTGTTTTAATTTTGTATTTTGATTTTTAATTAAACTTGATAATTCTTTTATGTGTTTTTTATGAATTTCGATTTTCTCTGCAAAATAACTTTTAAGATCTTTATGAGGGTTATTATATGGTTGATCACAAACAGGACAAATTCCATTATTTGCTTGTTCGATATATGATTCCAATTCTTTTATCTGATTTTGGTGGGTTTTCAATTTAATTTGGTTTTGCTTTACTAAATTTTCAACTTTTTCTAATTCTTGTATTTGATTTTGAATGTTTTTATATTCTTCTTTGACTTTTTGTAGTTTTTTTGGTATTATATTTAATAAACTTAATTTTTCTTTTAATTGAGCATATAATTTTTCCTTCTCACAGATTCTGTCTCTCTGTATTCGAAGTTTTTCTGCATTTTGCGTATAAATTTCGAAATCTTGATGTGCTTTTTCTAAATTTGGAAGCTCTGCCCTTAATTCTTCAATTTTGGCAATCTCTTTATCAAATTGCTTCTTTTGAGTTTGGTATTCTGCCAGTTTTCGTTCAAAATTAAATAATCTATCTTTGTTTTGTCGCCAAACACGAATTTTGGAAGAGAGTTCTTTATTTTTCTTTTCAAGTGCTATATATTTTTGATAAATTTCCTCTGATTTCAAGCAAATATCGTGAGCATTTTTTGCTTCTTCAAGACTAATTGAGAGTTCTTTTTGCAGTTTTTCTTGTCCCGAAATATCTTGCTCTAAAATATCAATATTCTTTTGAATTGTTGTGATGTCTTCCTTAATTATTTCAAGTTCAGCAAAGTGTTTATGCACTTTTTCCCACTCTGAATTAAGCATTTGTATATCTTTTTTCATTTTTTTTATCTTTTTTGAGTATTCTTTTTCTCTTTCTTCTAATTCTGGCTTAATTTTTAATTCCCCTTCAAGACCGCTCTTCTGAATCCCTTTTTCGTGGATTTCATTCTCAAAATCTTTAATTGTATGTAAGAAATTTTTGAAAAGTTTTGAATAAATATCGACATTCAATAGTGGTGCAAAAACAATGGCTCTTCCTGTAGGATTTCGTAAAAAAGGTTCTGTAAAAGTTCCTTGTCGAACACCAATTCCGTTTTCAAAAATTGTTTTTAAGGGTAAATCGTATCGAATTCCTAATATTGAATGGACCCATTCACGGAAATTTTGTAGTGAGTTTATATCCTTTAAGACTAATCCAGTTTGTGTGTGGGTAACTGATAATTCATTTTTAGATTTACCGATTGTTCGATAAATCATATATTCTTCTTCATCCCTACCTAAAATCCATAATTTTATTTCTCCAAAATTTTCTTTACCACCAATTCGGACATATTGTTTTTGATTTCTTCCTGGTAAAAAATCAAATAAAACATAACCAATCATTTGTAAAACTGTAGATTTTCCTGATCCATTATTTCCCATAAGGTAATTTATACCTGGTCTAAATTCTATAATACTGTCTTTATAAGTTGTTATATTGGTTAATTGTATTTTTTGAATCATTTATTTTTACCTCCCTTCAATGTTTAGTTTTTCATAATTATTATCCAATTCTTCTTCAACTTGTTCTTCATCAATGCCATCATCGCCGAATTCTTCTTCATCTTTTTCATCATTGTTGACTTCTTCTTCATCTATTTTTTCTCCTTTATATTCTGTCTTAGATGGTGTTGATTTTAATGAATTAGGCAAAAAATCCGCTAAAGTATTTTGATCTTTATGAAAATTCATTCTTACATTTTTCTTTGGAAAAATAGAATTCCACCATGTGATTATTTCATGAAAAACAGAATTTCCACTTTTTTTTGATAACAATGGTTTCTTTAAATCTTTCATTAATTTTACAATTTCATTAGTATATAATTGATATTTTGGATGAATTGAAATTATTTTTGTGAAAATTTCTGTTTCAATATCATTAATTGTGCGGTTTTTACTCTTTGTAATTGAGATTTCATCCATTTCTGAAGCTAAACCTTGTGCGAAAATTCGTGTTTCAAAAATTTGAAAGGTTTCTAGTATTTTTTCTCGCAACTTGGAGAAATTTAAATCTAATTTTGAAAAGGGAATTGTTCCAAAAATGAATATATATACAAAGGGAAGATTAAGATCTCGAAAATTCAAATCTTTCCGTGTAATTCCTGAAAGGAGTGGAATTCCGTTCCTTTTTACTTGTTCTATAATAAAATCTGATAAATCATCAAAATTATTTAATGGGATTCCTTCTACATTCATTTTTACATTATAAAATGCTCTATTTGGAAGAGTACTAAAATCTTCATTCTCTCCATTTTCAAATTCAATAAGTTGAACTCGTCTTTGTTCTGTTTCTTTTCCAAAGACTTCAACTAAAAGAACTCCTCTTTGAAATGGTTCTCCATTGTCTCCATATAATTCTTTTGGAGTATTAATCTCTGTTGATCCAGGATTATAAATCCAAGAATCTTTATCTGGAAGTGAATAATATTTGTGATAATGTCCTAATGCTAAATAATCGATTTTTTCATGAATTATTTCTAGTTCAGGTGTTATTTCAAATCCTAATTTACCTTTTACCTGACCCTGAATTCCAAAATGCATCATTAAAATATTAAAAGTATCATTTTCTGAAGGTAAAGAATTGTAGATTTTAGGGAGTAAATCTTTTGTAATTGCACCATAATAAGGGATACCGTATATTCTTGCATCACCAATGGATACTACATTCCCCCTTTTCTTTTTTGCTGAATATGGCTGGAAAATTCCCGTGCTATCTTTTTCTTGGAAATTAATTGATAATAATGAAATTAAATTTAAATCTGCCAAAAATTTTAACCAAGAACGTTTTGCAAAATAATTTCGTTTATCATGATTACCTTCAATTACAATAATTGGAATTTTATGTCCAAAAAGTTCTAAGGCTTTATCTTGAAATTGCTTTATCATCAAATAGCATGCAGACAACGTTTCTGGGTTAATTCGATTTGAATTAAAAAAATCTCCTGAATGTAAAATAAAATCGACATGTTCTTCAAGAGCTTTTTGTAAAACTGCATTAAACGCACGATTAAAATCACGAAATCGCTCAAAAAGGTGATATTGTACATTTCCTAAGTGTGTATCTGCCATGTGGATAAATTTAAATGATTTCATAAAGAAACACCATATAATTGATATATTATACAAGATTTTAGTAAAAATATTTGCTCATTAATTATTTTTTAATTTTATTATAAGGTTTATTATAAGGTAAAATCTATCTAAAAAAGATCATCGTCAGTATCATGTAATTTTATCGACAATTTTTTTTCTGGTAATTTCTTCTTGATCTTTTCTGATTTTTTTTCACTTTTTTTTAATTTTATTTTTGATGAAACTTTATTTGTAGGCAAATTTTTCTTGTTATTTGCAATAGTTGTAGATTTGTTATCTGCTAATGTTTTTTTTATTTTATTTGCTGATATGTTTTTTGTTTTTGAATTTAAAGTAGAATTGAAAAATATATAATGAAATTTCTGCGGTATAGGTAAAATTTTTGCAATTCTCTTTGGGTTATTAATATCCATTTCAATCTTTATCTTTTTTCCATTATCAAGAAAAATTTTTGATACTTGTTTTGTTGGAATAGATTTAATTATATCCAAAAAAAACTTTTGTGAGGTTGCAGTAATTGATAGTTTTTTCTGCTTGATGAACTCAATATCATAGTAAAAAGTGGAAAAAGGATTAACTTCCTTTGGTAAAGAATTTTGATATTCATGCCATCTGAAATAGAAAAAATCTTGATAGCCCAAATGATTCTTAAAGAATAATGTTTTTTCCTGATTGCAGAATTCAAATGCATATTTGTATGTTTGAGCGGCATAATTTATTAGTAATTTATCATGAGGAATATACTCCAAAAAAGCTCGGCTACAAATATATATTAGTTTTCGTTTTGCTCTCGATGTTAAAACATTAAATCTATTTAAATCGTAGATAAATTCTTCTTCTTTCTTTAAATGATCTTTATCCGAAATTCCAACTGAAGCTATAATCATATCTCTGTCTGAACCTTGAAATTTCTCAACAGAATAAATTGTTGCTTGTAAACATCTCATTAGCTCTTCATCAGACAAGAGTGTTAGGCGATGTTTTTTATCTGTCATTTCTAGAAAAACTTGTCTGAGAATTTGTCGCCCTTGTGCATTATGGGGAGAAACAACTCCAACTGATTCTAACCAGAATTTTCTCTCTTCGTCAACTGTCTTGATATTAAGAGATTTCCAATAATATAAAACTATTTTACTAATTAGAAACGCTTCAATAGGACTGATGGCTATCTCAAAATCGTACTCGTGAATAATTGTGCAAACTACCCGTTCTGGCTTGAATACTTCTTCAATCCATTTAGGTGATGAAGATGGTAATTTACCTGATAAAGATAATTTAATTGCTTTGAAATGTGCCTTTAAATTTTGATATAAAGACAATTGTCTTGTAAACTCTACAATATCAGGATGTGATCTATAATTTATTTGTAATTGAGTTTGAGAAATTCCGTGATGACGGACATAATATGAATATAAACTTCCCAATATTTGTTCAACTTTTTTCGGGGGCTCTACTGGTTGAACAGGAGGTAATTGAAAATAATCACCAACGATAACTATCTGGGTGATTTCATTTGAATTAATTTCTTCAATCTCATCATCTGAATATTGTAAAGGTACATTTTTTATTGAATTCAAAGAGGATATTGGTGAAATCGAGAGAATACTCGGATGTACAAATTGTAGAGATGCTAAAAAATGATCTGTAGGCACTTGACTCGCTTCATCCACAATTATTAAATCAAAAGAAATTTGTGGGATTGTGCAAGTTGGAATATGATACAATTGATGTGCATTTCCAAAAAGGATGAATTTATCTTTAAGAACATTTTGCAAAGGTTTCTTCTTAGTTATAATTCTTTTTTGTCCATTCCAAAGCCATCCTCCCCCTGATTTATGTGTTAGATCATCAATATGTGGTAATCCGGGAATATCTTCAATTGGTTCTATCATTTCAGAATGTAAAAAAATTAATTGCATTGAAGCAGCTTGAGTTTGATTTCCAAGTTGATCTTTACTTAAGCGAATTTTATCAATCAAAACTCGAATGGCAGCATAAGAAAAAGCAGTAATTAATATTTTTATTGGGATGTTTTTTCCAAATTTCTGTTTAATTCTACAAATATATTCATCAATCAATGTTGTAATTGTTTGCGATTTTCCTGTTCCGGGAGGACCTTGTATTGCATGAATATAAGAATTGAGGGCTAAACAAATTGCTTCTTTTTGAGAGAGATCTGGTTTTGGATAAGCTTTAGATAGTAAATTTGGAAATTTACCCTTTGTTATCGGTTTATATGATTTAGGTTCAAATGGAAGGGTAGATAATATTTTTGGATAGAACAGATATATTTCTGGTAATTGAAATTTCCATGATGATGGAAATGAAATGTTTGTTTGTGAATCAATTCCCCACAAATAAGCAAGAAGTGAACCTAACCAACTATCTCCAAAATGATGTTTTTCAAGTAATCCATTTCCATTACCTTTATATAGTTTATTGCTCCAGACATCTAAGGGTAAAGGAAAAATATACCATATCGGTTCGCTTTTTGGTTTAGAAACAAATGCTTGATAATTTTTGAATAAATCAACATTATGTGGATAGGTTTTGATAATAAAACCATTAATTTTTGAATTCCAAATTAATCTTTCTATAGAAAATTTCCAATTATATATCCAATTTCCAATTTTTTTATCCCTCATTTCATCTGGGATTAGTAATATCCTATCTTTTTCCTTTAATTTCATATTACTTGACAGATCTCTAATTTCAAAAATATAATATGAATCTTTTTGGGGATTTGTTTGGATGAATTTGAGATTTTGAACTTCAGCTGCATTTAGCTTACCGATACTGTACTCAGGAAACATAGTTCTTATTTCTTCTTTTTCAAGTTCATCAATAGCACCTGTTAGTCTAGCAAAAAAATACCAAAGATGAGCAATTTTATGAAAAGATTGAGGAACTAATACTTGAGAAAATGAATCTAATGAAACAGGATTTGATTCAAGTGGGATTGATTCTGTAGCTTCTACTTGAAACTTTTTTCTGATTAAGTTAATTATTTTAGTTTTTCTTGATAATTGATATTTAATTTCTTCTTCACGCTCTTTTTTTAAAGTAGGGTCCTCTGTTTCTAAAAATTCATACCAAACTTGATAATCCATATAATTGAAATGAGTTATCCAGAATTTTTGCTTAAATTTTGTATTAAATATCTCTTTTCCAATTTCATGCCAAGTATAATTAATTAAAGAAGGGAATCCAATTACACTTTCAACAAATTTGAGAAGATCGTATAATTTATTGTGCTGATAAGGATGAGAAACTTCCGATTCTGCTGGAGTAAAGAATTGAATGATTTTTAGTAATTTTTGATGATAACCAGATGAATTTAACAACTTATCTAAATTTCGTTCCATCAAATCGCGCATATTTTCTATTTGATCTTGAGCCCAGTAATAGATAGATAGATGCAACCTTATTTTCCGAAAAAAATTTTTCTTTTTAATTATAACCCTATATTCATACACCAAGTAATTTTCAATTATAGTGCATATTTCAATAATCGCAATAAGTTTGTCGATTATTTTTAACAGCATTATTAATTCATCATTAGGATCTTTCAGACTTTGATTGACAATGTTATATTCATAATTTACTTTCGTTCTCTGATAAGGTTTTTTTCCTGGTCTTGGCTGACCTTCTAAAGTTATCTCTAAAGGAATGATATTTTTTATAATATAATGTAAGGACTCAATCGCTTTAAGCGGGAACTTATTGTAAAATGGATTATTCTTTTGTAATTCTTGAAGAATTTTATCGGGATTTATATTCTTAGTCAGAGATTCTTTCCAAATTTTCCACCATTGATGAAACAAAGGATAATTTTTAGATTTTTTTGCAATCATCATTTCAAGTCGAAGACCAATTCCAAAAACGCGTTCATTTAAAGGATCTGACTCTATAGTAAAAATAAGATTCATAGAAGAATACTTGGGTATAGCATAACTATATATTCGCCCTGTAGATGGATAAATTGGTGATTGCTGGATAATTGCCTTTGCTCTATTTTGAAGAAATGGCATCTCAGCATAAAGTGGTTGTGGTGTTGTTCCTATCGGAATTGATTGAAGTTTGTTAGCAACATCACCAATTGTTTTTAGGCCATACTCCTTCATTTGCATAATTACAGAAGGATTGGTGTATGGAATTAATTCTAAAGACCAATTTTTTGGAGGATTTCCATTTATAACCCCTAAACGCTTTATACAATCATTTAAAAATTGACAACTCCCACAGTGTGGTTGAATGTTTAGTGGTATTGAATTAATATTGCATGGTGCTTTTTTCCAAAGTTCTTTAAATGCATTAATCGCATTTTTATATAATCGGGAAAGGTTTTTCCATTCAACCTTAACTAAATTTAAGTTGATATGTTCAATATTATTTATTTGTACTATTAAGTTATCATCTATTAAGGGTAAAATCCCATTATCTTCCAATGAAACAAAATACATATCATCCAATGCATGAGAATGAATATACCATGCCATTGCATGCATGTAATAAAGAATTTCTATAAAATGGGGTTTTCCAATATTATTTTCTGAGATGTGTTTTATATCGATGATGGATATTTTGAATAGTGGCGAATTCTGATTAATTGAAATAGTTTTTTGGAGACCTAATTCATTAAGTGCTAAAATCGTTGAAGATTGGTTTTTTTGTGAAATAATCCGTTGAATTGTAATTATATCAGGACGAAATTTTGAGTATTTTATAGGAAGTGGATCTTGAGGATGTTTTGGAGAGAAGATTTTTTCAAAAAATTCTTCACCTGTATCAAATTCACCTTCCAAAATAATGAATTCATCCAAATTATTTTTTTGAGCAAGAAAATATAGATTTTTAAATAACTCTGGTGTTATATTTCGGTTTAAGATCATTTTGTTAACTTTACTCTTAATGCATAAACAAAAAGGAAGAGTAGAAAGATGTGAATAAATTTTTTGTTCATATTCATGTCCTTGTTTCATGGAAAATTCTGAGCCTGCTCGTTTTGGAATCCGAGGTTCTGGTTTTTCCACTGGATTCCGCCATAATGGTGAATTTGGGAGGTAAAGAAAGGTTTGGCGAAGACAATTAACTTCAATAAGACGTTTTAAGGAATTTTTGCTAAATGTTTTGGGAATTTTGATTGAATTTTCAATTTCTTTCTCAATTTCACTTTTTGAACGTTTATCAATTATTTGTAAATCGATTACTGATGAAGATGATTGGTTTTTATGAGATGATGATTTTTTTTCCATTTCTTTGTTTTATCCTTTTGATTTGTAAAAATATTATGTATAAATAATAACAATAATAATGATAATTTTTTCCTGTTCAATTATTATTTATTTATGAGATTTAAATTCCTATGCCCCTACAGATTAATTAAATGATTTGTGAAAATAAGTTACATTGTGAAATTAATCACATTGATTTCTTCCAACTAATATTGCAAATGATTATCTTTTAGTGAATATTATCAAAATGTATTGATTTAATGTGGCAAAAACATTATGAAAATAGCAATTTATTTAGGAACATTTAAAAAGAACCATGACGGGGTAGCAAGAGCAACTTATCATCTTGTTGATTCTTTTCTGGCAAATAATAATAAAGTTTTTGTAGCCTCCCCTTTGATCACACCTCAAATACGGGAAAATCTAACTCTTTTTCAATTTCCATCTATTCCTATCTTTTTTTATCCAGAATATAAATTTGGTATTCCCATTGGAAGGTTTTTCCGAAAATTGAATCAATTCAAACCAGATATCATCCATATTGCCACTCCTGATTTAATTGGTCTTCTTTTAAGTTTGTATGCTAGAATTCGGAATATTCCACATGTTTTTATTCACCATTCTGATGTTGTTCGAGTATTTCAATATTACAAAATGGGTTTTTTGGAAAGATCAATTAATTGGATGTATCGTACGTTTTACAATAAGGCTTGCGCAGTTTTTACACCAACTTTTAAAATTAAAGATGATTTAGAAAAATTGGGTATTCATCGCGTATTTTTATGGTCTCGAGGAATTGATCGAACACAATTTCATCCTTCATTCAGAAATCGCGCGATTAGAAATTCATGGAAGGTCAGAAAAAAGAAAGTAATTCTATATACAGGTCGATTAGTATGGTATAAAGATTTAATGGTGATTGCGGAGGTATATAGTTTATTTCAATCTAAATTCCCTTCAAAATCTCTTTTTGTTTTAGCAGGTGATGGACCTATTCGCCATGAATTAGAAGAATTGATGCCAGAAGCAATTTTTTTGGGATATATTGAAGATAAAATGTTGAGTCAAGTGTTTGCCAGTGCAGATATTTTCTTATTTCCTTCAACAACAGAAACATTTGGGCAAGTTGTTCAAGAAGCTTTGGCTTCAGGAATACCTGCAATTGTATCTGACATTGGAGGTTGTCAAGAAATTATCAAAAAATCCAATGCAGGTCTAGTTGTTCAAGCAAAAAAACCAGAGTTATTTTTTCAAGCTTGTTTACAATTAATCAATAATGATGATTTATATAATAAATTCTGCCAAAATGCTTTGAATTTCTCAGAAAATCGATCATGGGAATATATCAATAAAGAGATTATCAAAAAATATCAAAAAATTGTTAGAATTTGTAAGAATATGTAAGAATATGTAATACCTGGAAAAAAATTTATAAATAAATCACAAATCACAATATGTTATATTTTTTCAAATGTTTCAAGGTTTTCTGAAGATTCAATATATTTTCTTTCAATAATTGCATTATTTAATCGGGATGAATGATATTGTGTTATCATTGCTCGTAATGTTATTAATATCCATTCTAAACTGAATTTATATTGGGATTTTTCCCATGTTTTTGATATTCCCCACCATATAAAAATTTGCATTCCAATAAACAGAAATAATTGTAAAAATCGATCTCCTGGAAATTCTGGTATTAGATTCCAAAGAGGCATATACCATTTAAGATTTATTACACAGATTATACTTTCGAATACATATATTGTCATGGTAATTATTCCAAACCTAACTAAGAATTTTGTCCTTTTAACCCGCTTTTTTAGATTATTGGAGCCACGAAATTCAAGTAATTCAATAAAAATTGCTTGAATGAAAAGAATATATCCAATGTCGAGAATTTGTATTTCTAAAGGAACAAAATATCCTAAAGCTTCTGGAGTTAAATTTAAACCATAAATAGAAATGTAAATTCCTGCACCAAGCATTATTATAGGACCAATTATAAACCCAATAATATGGAAAAATCTATTACTTTTCTTTTCAGCCATTGAAATTCCAAAAATCAAACCTAAAAAGCCATATGCTACATTTGGAAAGGTACTATTTGGTGGACCTATGATAAATTTTAAACATAAGGCTATTAAATAATTCTTTTCATCCAAAGCATTAAAAAAAACCGTATCTAACCGAGAATGAAGCAAAGGAGAAATACAAAACCATCCAATAGCAATGCAGGTAAGAATAATTAAATTACGTTTAGTTTTGAGATATCCTTTCTTTCGCCATAAAAACATAAGAGTAACCAAGCTAATTAATCCATTTACCGCAATCAATCCAATAGCATCAGTTTGAAAAAGAACTTGGATATCTGTCCACATTAAATGCTCAGTTTCTAAAGAACCTGTGATTAATGTTCGCTGAATTGAGCCATTCCAATGCAATCCATAATGAAATAATGAAACATGTATAAATGATATTCCTAATAGAAGTAAATAATTTATTGCAGAAACTAAAAAGGTATTTTTCAGCGATTTTTGTGAAATATGTGGCATAATATAAGAATTTGGATGACTATGAGTAATTATTAGTGAATCATTTTTATTATTTGAATTCAAAATAGATTTTAATTTATATCCTAAGGCTGTACTTGAAATCAGTGGAAAAACAGGTGCACAAGTTGATAATAAGATTATTGGTGAGAATATAATAACCATCCAAATAGGAAATTCATCCAATTGAATTATTGTAAAATCCCAAAGAATTAAATGAGAAAATGCATGTGTTACAATAATGAAAAGGGCAACAAAACCACGAAATACATCCAAATATAGTAATCTCTTATTAATTGTGAACACCATTCTTTAATTGTTTTATAATTTTTCTTATTTTTCAATATACTTTTTAATTATTATTAAGCTGGTGATGAATTTTGATACCAGTGGTTCATTTGTTTTTCATTTTTCCATATGGATACTTGAGAAGATATTGGAGAACAAAAAAAACAACCATAAACGATGTTAAGCTTGGAGAAGAAAAAAAAATTTACCAGATTTTTGAATTCGGATTTTTTCATCAAACTATTATTAATTTGTAAACAATATTATTTTTTCTAAATTGAAAAAAAACAAAACAAAAATGGAGGTAAAAATGATGAAAAATGAATCAAGTAAAGTAATAGAATTACCTAAATTGTGTGTGGGTTGTTTAAGAGAAGGGAATGGATTAAATGCTGCTCAATTTGTACCAATTATTCACAGGAAATTTGAATTTTTAAGAAAATCAAGAGGAAGCAATCTTTTAAGTGTAAAGTACTATCTCTGTGGAAAATGTTCAAGAAAAGCCAAGAAGAAACATCAATATTTAATATTTTTATTGGCAATTGCTTCTATATTAGACCTTATGTTCCTTTATATTACATTTTTAACCTTAAACAAAAATATCATCATTTTTTTTGCAACAACTTCATTTGAGATAACAATTTTGGAAATATTGAGCACATTATTATTTCTTCAGCTGAAATTTCTGCGAAATCCTAGTGGAGATTATCTGAAAATTGATGTTCCTCATCTTCCCTACTATATTGCAAAACGAAAAAGCCTGAAAATTCCAATATATTTAAAAATCAAAGATTTAAGGGTCTTAAGAGAAATAAAAACACGGTTAAAGTTGAAATCTAAAGAAATATCCCTTATTCCTTTACGCCAAGTGTGGGATCATTACTAAAGTGCGAATAAGTTTTTTTATTGAATTTTTTTTATCAAATTAAAATCAATATCCCTAAGATAAATACGGTCCCCTTTTTCATGAATAACATGGCCGATAGGAATATTTCCATAATTAGGTGTAGAAGAATATATATAATATAGAAGATTTGGGAAAATTTCTTGAAAAATACCTCTTGGATGTTCGTGTGAGCGGTAGATTCGCTTTAAATGATTCATCTTTAAAAAATTTTTAAGTTCTGACTCTGTAAAAAAGAAGAAACCGTGATAAGAGCGCGCATTAGGATGTTCTTGTTCATTTTCGGTTGGATCGTTCCATCGAATTTGTGTAAAAATCTCTTTAAGTTCTTTTTTTAGTTGAATATCTTTTATTAAATAAAATTCTGAATGAGGTTTTGGCATTTGATTTAAAATATTTAAAAGAAAAGCTATCTTAGGAATACCTGCATGAATACATAAAGAGTCTAATGGAGTAATTGCTGCTAAAGACATTAAATCATAAATTGCTTCAATAGTGGATTGTACTGCTTTAAATATATCAGGATTTTCAAAGTATCTTTGTAATTCTTGATAAAATCCAAAAACTAAATTAATTGCCATATCTTCATGGTTTCCTCTAAGTAAAATAACTCGATCTGGCCATGCTAGGTTCAAACCGATAAGATACATTAAATTTAAAAAGCCATATTCGCCTCTATCAACATAATCTCCCATAAAAACTAATGCATCTACTTTTTTTTCAAAAAATGCACGGGTTATTCGTAAAGTAGAAGGAAAATCACCATGTGTATCACCTACAATAAGTACATTATTAAAATGGTTGCTGATTTCAGATAAATTTACTACATTTGGAATGGGTTGTGCTATGGATTGATATTTTAACCATATTTTTCCAATATTAAAAAGTGAAAGTGGGGATACATTTTTCATTATCGTATAGGCTTCAGGATTTTCAATGAGCCGTTGTAATGATTTAGGAATAAAATTTCGATTATAATGACGCATGTTAGTAAGCTCGTATCTATGTGTAGATAAGTTTTTGATCAAGGCTAGTTGATTACTAAAACTTATTCGCACTACTTTTATTATCCTATTTAGGACTTTTTTTTATACTACTTTAATGTTTCTTTTTAAACATTGCTGAAAATTTTTAAATAAAGAGAATAAGATTAAAATGATTATTATGAGTGAATCTGAAATTCAAAAAATAGAATCTGCTTTATTACCTTTTGCTAGAAAACGAACAGATCCAAGCCAAATAGGGATGCTTGGAAATCTATTTAAAGGTTTTGCAGGTAATTTGTATGAAAATCTTATAAATCGATTAGTTCAAGCCTTCAGTAGAGCAATTCTAAGCGTTCAAAATGATATTTATTTAAAAGATTTAGCTACTGCTATAATTTCTGAAGCAGGGTATATGAATGAAGTTCGGCCGTATAAAATAACTGGTCGAATGAGCACTGACGCTGATGTGTTCTACCAATGGCAAACAGAGATTCATGCCTGGTTGATTTACTTAGCATCAGAAGGTATTCTACCTGGTCGCTATGAGCGTTTCATTGGCCATTTTGTGCGTGAATAGGAATAACGTTAAAGAAAATAGATTAAATGTGCGAATTAGTTTTATATTTTTTTTTTCATTTCAAAAAAGGTAAAAAAAATATAAAGAAAAGAATCAAAAAGTATAATCTGGTAATTTATTCATATGTTTTTTCCAAATCCTGTTATTATTCGCTTTACTTTCAAAAATGGGAAAATACTGCCAATTAAATTTTCTGCATTATTGAAAATTTCTACTCTTTTTGTATCTTCTTTTAATTCATTTTGAAATCTTTTTTCAAATTCTACAACATAACGACGTAAAGCGCGTTTTAATACACCAGAGATAGATTCTGTGATAATAAATACAGTAACATATTCACCTGATTTAAGTAATATGCTTACTTCATCGCTTCTAATCAAATTCAGTGGCTTTTCTGCTTTTAATTTTATTTTAAAAAGATTATTTATCACGCTAATAAGCCCAGCGATTAAATCCTTTTGCAACGAAATTTGCATATTATTTTCAAATTCGACTGCATGGATTGCAGGTCCATATTTCATAGATACAATAAGAATATAATTTTGTGAAGGCAAGCGATAGAGATAGTTAAAATCAGTAAGGTAGAGAATTAAAAACCCAAATAATCCTAAAAGTGGAAATAAATCCCCAATTACTGATATCGCACCGTACCATTCTGGAGTAACACCAAAATATGATTGTAAATCCAAGAAGAGCAAATAAAAATAACCCAATGATACTACAGTTAATGAAATTGCAAAGAACAACGGCTTTTGCTCATTGGTTTTCTTTCTTATATGTAAATAGATAGGGATTCCATTTAGCGCATATACTAACAAGGCATTAAGGCTATAGCCCATATCGGCTAAAAGCCACATGTTATTCTTTACATCAGGATATGCATCATAAATGACAATAGACCATAGTCCAACAACTTGTAAAAGCAAAAATCCAAAGCTCATTAAAAGAAACAATAGATGGTGGTCTATTGATTCTAAGCTTCTTAGAAATAAAAAAAATAAGAATATCTGTAAGCCATAACATGAAAGTTGAACAGCGAGAAAAATATTATCTATTTGACCTGGAGTCGAAAGCCCAAATCCTCGTAAAGTTGCAAAAATAGCTCCTATGAATCCAAATGAAAGGTTTCCAATAAAGAAAGGAACAGATCTTTTAAAATGAATCGATTGAATTAAGAAAAGTAGTAAAAGTATTTCAAATAAGCATGAGATTATCAAATTAAGAATAGTATTTGTATCTACCATAATCAATTAATGGGAAAAAATACCTATAAAATTACGTGAAGTTCATTTTTCAAATTTTTTGTTCGTCTCTCTTTTTACATTATTGTTTTTTTGATTTTATCTCAAAATCTCTTATTTTGCCTAATAAACTTATTCGCACCAAATAAAATCTCTACTTAATTGGTTATTCTTAATAGTTATTTCTATTTGAAAAAGAAAAAAAATAAATTCAGAAGGGGTTGCGTCACATTATTCTCCGTATTTTGGGAATAAATAACTCGCGATTTTAAGTTATTAGCTAGTAAATAAAACATTTTTTTAACAAAAGTGAAGAAATTTTATCAAATTTTTAGTATTATGTTCAGAAAGCTTTATATAGATATGAATAAAATATCAAATAATGTAACGAAGATTGTTATATATTCATCTGTATAGTATCTTTTGCTATGTCATTGATGAATCTTTGTTACATGTGAGGTTATGAAGTTATGAAGGGTTATAATAAAAAAATAATTGGGTTTGGGGTTGTATTTACAATTGTTTTCTCCCTTTTTCTCGCATTTTCATCAAATGTTGTCGCTTCTTCTACACAAAATGCTCGAAGTATGCGTGCAACTCAAACTACAGATACCTTTACCGGTGCTGTGGCGAGATATGAGGTTGATTACTTTGAAATTACCAATGTTGAACCTGGATTGATGGAATTGTCTGTTTCGTGGGGAAACAGCTATGACATCGACTGCTACATTTGTGAAACTGCTGATTATACCAATTACTTAGCACGTGGATATACAACCAGTAATCCAGAAACATGTTCCTATAATATTCAAACTGCAGGAACTTATTATATTGCTGTTCGTATGTATACATGGTATGCATCAAGTACAAGTTATACAGCAACTGTGAATTACTATACTGGTGGAACTGCTGACACCACAGCACCAACAGTTTCAATTACTGCACCAACTAATGGCGCCACAGTAAGTGGAACAATAACTGTTACTGCTACTGCTAGTGATAATGTAGGTGTTAGTTACACCCAAATGAAAATTGATAGTGGCTCATGGACAACTGATTCAACAAGCCCTTATTCATGGAGTGTTGATACTACAACATTGACTGATGGTAGTCATACAATCACAGTACAAGCTTTTGATGCTGCTGGAAATTACGGAGAAGATTCCATTTCCATTACAGTCGATAATAATCCAAGTCAGACCCAGTTAGTCACCAAAGAATATAATGATGCAGTTGCTGGATTAGAAGTTGATTATTTTGAAATCACTGGTGTAGAACCAGGTACAATGAGTGTTTCAGTCAGTTGGACTGGATCAAATGATATTGATTGCTATATCTGTGAAACTGCTGATTATACAAGCTATTTAGCTCGTGGTTATACAACCAATAATCCTGAGACATGTTCTTATGATATTCAAACAGCTGGAACTTATTATGTTGCTATTCGAATGTATACATCTGGTGCAAGTAGTACTCCTTATACTGCAACAGTATCTTATTATACGGATGCAAATGGCGATTACACTGCTCCAACAGTCTCAATTACTGCACCTTCTGATGGTGATACAGTAAGCGGAACAATTACAGTTACTGCAACTGCCAGCGATAATGTTGGTGTTAGTTACACCCAAATGAAAATTGATAGTGGCTCATGGACAACTGATTCAACCAGTCCATATTCTTGGAGTGTTGACACAACAACTCTAAGTGAAGGAAGCCATACAATAACAGTTCAAGCTTATGATGAAGCAGGAAATTATGGTGAAGATTCAATCAGTATTACTGTTGATAATGTTCCAAATACTGGAGGAAAATATGCATTAGTTGTTGGAATTTCTGATTATAAAGCAATTAATGATTTATCCTATTGTGATGAAGATGCAACTGATTGGTATAATTATTTAATCTCAATTGGTTACGAATCCAGCAATATTATTGTATTAGGTGATGGTAATACTGCTAATTATCCAAAATATGATGGAATTGCCACTGAATATAATATTAAATACTATTTGAACTGGTTAGCAGATCAAACTGGAGAAATTGCATATATTACTTCAGGTCATGGTTCTGGTGATGGTTCAGGTTCATCGTATATTTGTGCGTGGGATTGTGCTAGTGGTGAAAATGGTGAAGATGGTGATTTATATGATACCGAAATCGCAGCAATTTTACAAACTGCTGTTGCAGATGATATATTTGTATTTATTGATCATTGTTATTCAGGAGGAATTGGTCCTGATTTAATGGCAATGGGAAATGCTGCTAAAGTTTACTGCACCACAACATGCACCGAAAATGGATATGGTTATGATGACAGCACACACCAAAATGGTGCTTGGACATACTATTTCTTAGAATATACTTTAATTAATTATTATGGAAGTAGTGCAACAACAGCCATGGAAAATGCATTTGATCATGCTTTAGCTGCCTATCCCTACAGTGGTGGAGATACTCCACAAGAATTTGATGGAAACACAGGCAGTTATTTCACATTATAGGATAAAAGATAGTTATTATTTTAATTGCTTATCCTTTTTTCATTTTTTTTTCTTTAATATTTTTTTTAGTAATTATTATTATATACTCGCTATTCACTATTCTTTCATTAAAAAAACCAAACAAAACCTGAAAAAAACGCATCAATTTCAACCATTATGGCATAAAAATTGAAATAATCAAACAAACAATTGAATAAACTCGATTAAAATGAATGTTTTTCTTTATAAGGATAATAATTTGAAATACTATTTATCAAATGTTGAATCTTTTGGTATAAATACTCAAACATCCGAAATTACAGTACATATCTTAGGTATAGGGATTAAATCGTTCAGAAATGTAGATTCTATATGCATTGATTCAAAGTAATTTAAAAGAATTAATCAATAAAACCAAAAATTAAAAAATCAAGAGTTAAAAATACCAAAAGATGATAAAAGTAAAAGTAAAAATCAGAAGTAATATTTAAATGGTTTAATTTCCAATGATTCCAGATGAGATTAGATGATTGTTCAAATATATAAAAAAAATGGAAAAATATCCATCTTTAACAATGTTAAATCAATAAATTTTGGGAACAAAGAAAAGCAAGCGGTTATTTGGTTAGAAGATGGAGAAATGCGTGTATTAACAAATTTTAAATCAATAATTTGTAAATAATTGTGTTGTAAATTAGTTTCAAAAAATAAAAAGTGATTCTTTTTCTCTAATGAATCGACTAGCTATAGATTAGTGACAATTTTTTAAAAAATAATTGATTAGTTGCAATTAAAGAAACATGCGTTGGCGCCCAAAAATTTCATAGATTTTTTGCTTTTCTTTATCATGGAAGAAATTATCTATATTTATATCATCAATAACATTATCTACCATAAATTTTTCATTTACAATCCAATCTTTTTTACTTTCATCAAATGTTCCAGGATAGAGCTGGTAGGCATAAGCACTATTGGAATCGACCATGAAAAATTGTAAATCTTTAACATAGTAAAGTAAACGGGGTAATAATGGATGAATTTTCGAAGCAGGAAGTTTTACAAACCAATTTATCTCATTTTCATTAAATTTAAAAACAGAATTAAATGGAATAGATTGCGAACGTATCCTGCGAATAAGTTGTTTTATTTTTGATTGTGTGGCATATCCTTGAATCAAGATTGCATTGGTTTGATCGCTTTCTAATGCATGAAAGAAAACTCTATGATATGAAATACATTCATCATTAATACGCTTTAAATGACGTCCAAAAGTCTGAGGTGTAAACTCGTATTGTGGATTTCTTTTTACTAAAGCTTCCATGATTTCAATATTTTTACGTCGTGTATTTGCAGTTAATTCAGATAATATGGCAAGATCACTTCGTTTTATCCATTTTTTTGATCTTCCAAGTGTCGGGGGATATTGGGATGAAAGATCTATTTTTTCATTATTTATTTTTGAAATATCTGATTCAAACCAATTTTTCCATGAAAAATCCCATGAATTTGTTTCAGGGTTCCAACTTGAAACTTTTGTTGCGTTATACAGCGCTTTAGGATTATATCTATGATAAGAATAAGATTCAATTTTTCTTTCTTTTTCTAATTTACTAAATAATTTATCTATATATTGATGACTTCCAATCGGAATACGAAATTGATTTAACATTCCATTTGAAGACCCATAAATTAATGCCTGATAAACTGTATAAGGATGGGCGATTCCAATTTTTATTAAATCAACTAATTGGCGACGATTGCTAATTGTCGCTATGACATCGACTATTTCTAAACCTAAATTGATCAAGTTAGGATGTGCAGTAACTGTAAAATAAGGAGATTCAAGATTTTCTGGATTTTCAAGATTACGTAAAATTCCAAATACCACTGATTTTGAAATATTTGATATTTTAGCCAGTTCTTCATATGTGCCTAATGGTTTTTGCTCTAGCGCCATTAAAACTTGCATTTCTCGTGTTGATATTTTCTTTTGCGAAATAGTCATATTCAAAGAATTTGCTCCCCCCATTACTACAATCGCTTTATTTTCCCCTTTTTTATTCTTTTTCTGACAACAATTTGCGAATATATAAGATTTAAATAATTAATATTACTTTGATTAACTTTTTCCTTAGCTCTCTTAGTTCTTTTTTGAAACTTTTTTTTGGTTTTGTGGTTTACAGAACATTTATAATAGAAAATTTACTATCAATTAAATTTTGACTATTAATGAAAAGAAAAAAATGAAGATGTTCTTCACCTTCAATCTTATTTCAAATAAATTGTCTCCCTTTAATTCCTTCACTCCTTGACTTCATTGGTTTCCATGCATTTCTGACAGAGTTTTTTTTTTAGTAGGAAATTACTCCATATGGTAATCCGCCATCTTTATATTCGCGAGGATCAAAAGTTAATGAATCAGAAACTGTACCTGAAAAGATTACTCCATTAACGTCATATCCCCATACATCTGCGAATATATCGAGATCATACCAACCAGATTCAGTTGCTGTGTTATAGAGTGATAAGGATACTGGCAATTCAGTAAATACTTCAGTTATCCTAAATTGCATCCAGTAAGTATAACCTGAGGGAAGTGTTAAAAACATATCAAACTTGGCATCAAAATAGCAGAGTTCCCCGGTAGGAGATTTCAAGACAAAATCGACTATTACATCATCTTCTAAGCCATCTTGATCTAAATCTGCATAAACTGCATTTGTGATTTCAAGGGGATATGTAATTTCACCTTCATAGACGGATGAACTTGGATAGGCTGAAGCAAATGTTGCTATATTACCAGCAATCAGCACACCAATGGTGAGAAGAATTGCATAACGAAAGTTTTTTTTCATCACAACACACATTCCATTTTCTATTTCCGAGATCTTATGATCTGAACCACAAGAAAAGGTTACTCCTAGTTGCAGAAAATTGTATAAAAATTTTTCGTTTTTATATTTTGAAGAATATTCTACCAAAATTCAAATGAAAAATACAAGTTCTGCAAATTTTTTCTGGTTAAATAAAGAACAAGAAAAAATTGCACAAAATTGCACTTTTTTTATTTATTCGTTCATATGCGAATTAGAGTGCGAATAAGTTTTCCTTTGTTGAAAAGAAATAATTAATTGAAGAAGCTAAATTTACTTGGCTAAAGCGGTTGAGCTGCTTAAACTTTTTATGGAAAATCCTGAATTATTGGAAAAACAGCCTAAGCTTTCTGAGAAACAGTTTAATGAATTAAAGCTTAAAGATAAATTCTCTTAAGATACTCTTTTTCAAGAATTTAAATTAATTGGAATTGAATGAATGTTATTGCCTGGTGTGAATAAGTGCGAATAAGTTTTGGAAATTTGAGATTAGGAAAAAAGTTCTTTTCAATTAATTCAGAAAAATGAAAAGAAATATCCTAATTTGAAGATTAAATTGCTTTCTCCCCGAAAATTGAGTCGATCTTTTTTATTTGAAAACAAATTTCTGTTATTTTTTTTTTCCAAAATAAATCGTACCGGAGGGGAGGATTGGACTCCCGACCTCAGGATTACAAAACGAGCGCGAAATGCGCGATCTGACCCTATTTTAGGATGGCGATTATGAGTCCTGCGCTCTAACCAACTGAGCTACTCCGGCATGAAAAATGGGACGAATCTTGGGTAGAAATGGGGGTAAACTCCACCGTCAATCGATTCAAATTCAAAAAAATAAATCTGGCATATATTAAAAATTTTGTTAGTACAATTTAGATACATATTCACTTCATTTAGTTATGTAAAAATTTCAACAATTTGTATTCCAATTCTCCAAGATATTCCCGTCATTGTTGAACCGATGGTTGAGAGAAGTAGATATTTCCATAGTGGAGCAGAATTTGAAATTAAAGTCAAAACAAGTAAGGCAATAGAGATTAATGCTAATAATTGGCGTAAACAAATAAATTGTTGAAAAGAATCTTCAATATTTAAATTTACGCCTTGATAAGGAAAGTCTTTTACCCACTTCTTCATTTGTAAATAATATAGAATATGTAAACAATTAGAAATTAAAATAATAAGAGCAATCGATCTTGAATTATTTGCATCTATCAGAAATAATGCAAAGAACCAATAAATATGGATAACGGTCTGGATCAAAAATATATTATGCAGAAATCGACTTGCAGTTATTCTACTAACCTTTTCTAGTGCAATAATATATTTTATTGAAAGAATAGAACTGAATAACCCTAAAATTCCAATACCAAGAAATAAAATTAAGAGCATTATTATATAACTCAAAAGATTATTTGCCTGGATATATTGTATCAATTCATCTTCAGACAAATAAGAATACTTAGAAATTTGATTCCAGAAAAAGAGTGAAATAAGAATAGTAACTGTTAAAAATAAAAACATTACAAATTGAGTTAATTGAGCTTTTTGAAAATGTCGGCCAAAAGCGGATTTTTCTAGAGAATAGGAATTGATTGGGGTCATGAGATCCGATATTACCTATTTCTTATCAAGATTAAAAACCTTTTTATTATTATTATTTGATTTGAAATAATTTAACGATTTTTTTAGGATGAGTATTCTATATTTAATTATTCTAATGGTTACATATAAAATTCTCATCACAGGTGGAGCAGGTTTTATCGGAAGTCATTTAGCTCATGAACTCCTTAACCAAGGGCACTATGTTATTGTTTTTGACAATTTAGATCCTCAAGTTCATTCCTACTCACCACAAACACCTCCGTTTTTAGATTCACGTGTAGAATTTATACATAGTGATATAACTAACGCCTCTACTCTTCAAAAAGTTTTGAATAATGTTGATATTGTTTATCATTTGGCAGCTAAAGTTGGAGTTGCCCAATCCATGTATAAAATTGCCGATTTCGTTCAAAATAATACGACAGGAACAAGTGTTTTATTGGATAGTTTGGTAAACAAACCAAATAATGTCAGAAAATTAATTATTGCTTCTTCTATGTCAATTTATGGTGAAGGTGCTTATTGGTGTGAGGATCATGGAATAGTATATCCTGAAAATCGATCAAAATCAAAAATTTTCTTCAATCATAAGAATATTTGGGATCCTGTTTGTCCAATATGCTGTAAATCTCTCATTCCTAAACCTACTTCAGAACGAGCTCCCACAAATCCAAGTACAGTATATGCATATACAAAATTACAGCAAGAGAATTTATGTATGTTAATTGGAAAAACATACGGTATTCCCGTTTCAATTCTTCGGTTTTTTGGAACATATGGTTCACATCAAGCACTTTCTAATCCTTATACAGGTGTTTGTGCTATTTTTGCTACTTCAATATTAGCAAGAAATTCACCCTTAATCTATGAAGATGGAAATCAATCTCGAGACTTGATTCATGTTTCTGATATTTGTCAAGCATTACAGTTCGTAATGAAAAAACAAGAAGCAAATTATGAAATCTTTAATGTGGGGACTGGCACTCCTGTATCAATTATTGAAATAGCAAATGCGATAAAAAGAATTTTAAATATTCAAGTTGATAATCAAATTCTTTATAAATTTCGAGCTGGTGATGTTCGTCATATTTTTGCTGATATCTCAAAAATTTCGGAAAAATTAGGATTTGAACCCAAAATACCTTTTAAAGAGGGAATTCGTGAATTTCTTTCATGGATTCAATCTGAAAAATCGCAATTATATTCAAGTATCTCTGATCATGCAAAAGATGCGTTAAACCAACTTCAAAAGAGCAAATTGGTATAAATAATCATGAATTACCAAATGATATTCTCCAGTATAAAATTTAATCCTGAGTTAGAAGACTTTGAAATCCTGGAATCTTATTTACTTGATTTTCGTGAAATCATTGAAAATAAATATCTTCTAATTACACGGTTAGTGTATGACCAAAATAAAATCAATCATCAAGAAAAACCAGACTTTTATTATCTTATTGACTTAAAAGCAGAGTATTCTGCTACATTTGATAGTTCTTCAATGATAGATATACTTCAGGATTTATATAAAATAGAAAAAAAAACTTTTTTCAAATCAATTAAAGAAAAATTAATTACTGACGTTTTATTGCAGGAGAACTAATTATGTGTCCCCATTATTCAAATTATGAAGAAATAATTGACTCAAAGTCATCATTTGAAAGGTTAGTCCAAACTGAATCCGAACCAGATATAGTTCTTGAATCTATCACTGAGTTGATTAAAATTTTAAATGAATTTAAATGGGTACTCGAAGAAATTAAATTTACAAAGCCGGAAAAGTATAAAGAATTTTATGATAAAATTGAAAAAGCTTCAAAAAAGTTAGATGATGTAAGTACAATTTCAGAAATTTTAGAATTTAATAATCTCTTTTCTGATACAATTTCAAATTTGAATAAATTTACTAACACTTTTATTAAAATGGAATTAAGCAAAAAATTGAAAAAAATACTAAATCAAGATTCGAATAAAAGATTCATAAAAAGACTTAGATCTCTTAAAGATGAAAGGATTGTTGATATATATTTTGATTTAAAACCATATTTTTTAGAAATTGTTGTATTGCTAAAATATTCATCAGATCCAAAAAAAAATAAAGAAAATTATATGTTTTTTGAAGAAAAATTGTTATCAATCATTACAGAATCACAATATAATCTGATAAATTACAATATTAAGATAATAAAAGGAGATTCTTTACCGAATAAGAAAAATAATATCTTAAGTTTGCTTTAATTCAAAAAGGTGAATAATAATTCCTTCTGCTGATAAACATCGAGAAAAAATCAAAAGAAATTATGAATTTAGTAAATATATTGAATTAGCAGAGAATCCTCATTCTTATGAAGATTGGCAAATTGTTGCTTTATTTTATGAATGTGTTCACGCAATAGATTCTTTTTTTAGGAAAACCTCAACATTTTTATCAAAGAAAGATCCAGAAAATCATGAAGAGAGATTTAAACGTATTCGCACTTTTAAATGAACTTATTTCAAATTCATCATTATCAGAACGAACTGCAATGTTAAATTTAAGAAGTGCTTTTAATAAGCTCAATCAACTATCTATAACTGCGCGATACGAATCTTTAGATCGATTTACTCAAGAGTATAAAATGGAGCAAGATAATATTGAAAATTGGATATCTCCAATCATTGCTACATGTTAGGAAATAGAAAATATGATCCTTTCATGTAATCAATTTTCTTTAGAATTTCTTTTAAATTCAAAATATATTGTATCTCCATCTTTAACATGAAAAAATTCGCGCAAGTATTGTTCTGAGATGAATTCTAAAGTAAAAGGTTTATGAGATGTTCTTTGTATTCGTAAAAAAGCACCTTCAACGCGCTTTTGTGGTTCTTTTTCTGACCACAAATGAACAAGGTAGCATTTTACGGGACCATATGTGCGAGATTTGTCTGTAAATCCTTCTATTTGTACGTATTGGAAATGTTCCAAGCGTTGTTCGATCAATTTTGCGTAAACAGGAAGGATTTGAAGATTTAAAGTTCCAAAATATGGAAAAAAACCAACTTTTTGATAAAACTGGGGTAAATACTTCGGATGTTTAATATAGTGTGCACCTTCACCCATTCCTGATTGTAATTTTCCAGAAAAACGATCGAATCTTTCTTTCTCTTCAAATATTAAATGAAGGTTTAAATAAACTGATTCAAGTGCAGAGTAGGCTTTTTGGGTTAAAGAAACAGTTCCTCCTTTTATTCCGTATGAACGATTGAGATAACCTTGTTGTTCTAATTCTATTATACGGCGAGATACAGTTGTTTGACTAAAAGGAAGATTTTTATATAATATAGGAGTAGGAACATTTTTCTGCTGGGGAGTTTCTTGAAGAGCGATCAAATAGAGAAAGAACCATTCTTTTTCCCCTACAAAATCTGTGGGAAATAATGATGAAGTGTTATTTGAGGACGTTTCTTCCATTATCAAAATATTGAAATCGAGATTGAATAAAAACATGAAGCTTTATTTATTTTTACATTTTTTGCGAGATTATGTATCTTGAAGATAATAAAGTAAAAAGATGGATGTGTATATTCGTGTAGATTAGTTTGATAATTTTAAAAAACCTTACAACATTCGATATTTTAAAATATTTGTAGGAGTTATGTAATATCATCAAGTGGGAATGATTTTAGTTCATTTTCATTAGATTCTTAGTGACAAAATTTTGAGGAATAATTTCTATGCCTACTAAAAATACTACGCAAAAAAAAGTAAAATCAACTAAAAAGAAGAAAACTTCGACTGTAAAACCATCAACAACAAGATCATCAATAAAATCAATTGCAAAATCAACTGTAAAATCAACCACAAAATCAACTACGAAGTCTGGTAATAAGAAATCTGCTCCATCATCTGTAGATTTTTATAAGTTGCTTCAATCTTCTTTTATTTGTGATCATAGCCCTGATGTGGAATTGGTTAATAAGGGGCAGTATAAAATTGCTTTTGATTTGTTAGAAGATGCTCAAGCATGCCAATTAACGCCAATATTAATCGGCCCTCCTGGAACTGGAAAAACCTTGTTAGCCCGCAGTTTTGCAGCTGCACAAAATCGCGATTTTGAATGGATGACTATGGATGAAGCCACTAAACCGACACATTTTGTCGGTTCTTTTGATCCGGGTGAAACTTTAAAGCGTGGATTTGTTAAAGAAGCATTTTTACCTGGACCGTTGACTAAAATGATGGTTGTTGGGGGTATTTTTCTTGCAAACGAATTAAACCGAGCTACTGAATATTGTCAAAACTCCTTTTTAGAACCATTAGAAGAACGCAGTCTTCTTCTTCCTAGATTAGGACGAATAAAGGCAAAAGATGATTTCTTTCTTATTTGTGCTGCGAATCCAAGCGATATGGCAGGAACTCATCGATTATCTGAAGCTTTAAAAGACCGTATTAAGGTTTGGATAAAATTAGATTATCCTTCAAGGGCTGTTGAGATGGATATTATTCATGCTAATATTCCTCATTCAAAATTAAGCAAAGATTATCTGAATCTCACATATGAATTGATTGCAGCAACTAGAAAGAATCGTGATATTGAACGTCCTGCATCAATTCGATCTGCAATTGCTATTGCAAAAATGGCAGGTCTGCATCAGCAAAAAAACAAAAATTTGAAAATGAAGAAATTCAAAGAAATTGCTCAATTAGTTCTTTCTGGAGGAATAAAACCACGACCTGGCCAAGATGCTGAAAAAATAATAAAAAATATTGTTTCAACTGTAGCAAAATAGAGCAACCTAATTAAATAAAGCATAGTAACTAACAAGGTTAAATTATCAAGATAGAGTAATGGAAAATGAGTTTATCGATCGATTTAATTGAATTCGCAGCAGAATTTGTAGAAACTGCCCGTGATTGTATTGATGAGGCCCCAGGAATTAAGCGTGAATTATTTACTTCACGCAAATCTCAAGCCATCTGTTCTATGGGGATTGCTTGTATTTTACGACAAGGTAAACCTTTAGAAATAAAACAATTGGTAAATTTAGCAGTTATAACTACTCCTCCTGAAGCTCAATCATATGCTGAGATGATTGCATTAAGAATTTTGCTTGATATACCTGATCCCTCAAAAGAAATCTTTTTTGAACAGTTTGAAACCAAAGAAACTATCGACACTTTACCAATTTCTAATCATAGCCAAAGTTCCATTCCAGTTCATCTTTCTCAACAGGCGTTATTATTACAAGATATATTGGATTTTCTTCAATTGAATCAATCAGTTGATGCAAATCAAGAGTTGAATTCAATTAAATTCATTGATGAATTTGAAAAATCCATTTTTGATTTAAAATCTTATTCATCATTGAGTTCACTAAAATCATCCGCACTTTCAGAACAAGAAGATCAATGGCTTCAGCGAATTCAAAAATTTACTTCTTACCAAAGATTAGGTGGAAGGTCGGAGATATTAAATCGAAAAATTTCATCTGAAAAATCATTAATGGAATTGGCGCGAAACAGCATTCTTCAATCTGTTCCATATATTGATGATGAAGGTATTATTCAATCTCATATTTTAAATTTGAATGATCAAGTTCGTGAACTATCTCATGAATCCAGAGTGCATAATGCCTTGGATCTTTTATCACTAACTGAAAAATCAGAATCATCACATTCAAGTGATCTCCTTTCGCATCAATCAGCGATAGATAATTTATTAAATCAAATATCTCATAAAGAATTATCAAATAATCTTGAACTTCTATACAAATACAGAAATTTTGTGGATCGCTATGATCTTCAAAAACATCCAAAAGCAGGAAATCTTGAAAATGTAATTTCCCAAGTTGAATCATATTTGCGAGAAAATACTCATACTATTGATGATCTTCTTCGATTTCCTGAACTTTTTACAGAGCATTTAGATAGAAAATTTTTTGATAAAATTCTGGAACAATCCCGAGATTTATTTGACGCTCAAGAGTTTTTACAGAAGTCCAAAGCGGTTGATGATAGATTGCAAACGAATTTTTTACGCCAAGGTCTTGATAGATTTCCTGACTTCTTTGAAGAATTAAATTACGATGATCTATTAGATAATCCAATTCCTAGTGCAGAATGGGAAGAATTGTTAAGGAATACATTAAAAGATTTTTTTCAACTGCCCTTCTCTATTGATGATAATGGATCTTCATATGCTGAATTGATTCAATCAGTCGATTCTTCTTCATCAGTCGATTCTTCTTCATCAGTTGACTCTTCTTCATCTGAAACTTATCCTGATTGGTTGGATCAAATACGTTTAAGGAATAAACTCGCACAAACTTTTGATAATATTTCTGAACCAAATCTTCAAGATGTGATTCAAGAGCTACTGCAAAAGCTAAATAATCAATTGATTGCAAATTCAAAAATAAGAGAAGAATTAGAAGATAGTGTTGAATTTGCCCGTGATAATCAGCTTGAATTTGATCTGCAATTTGTACGGACTAAGGGAAAACAATTCGGGATGACATCAACTGAAATTGCCAGATTAATTGGTAGTATTTTTGATTACATTAAAGCACAAATGAAAGCATCTGATATAAATTTTAATGAATTGCAAGCGTATATCGAAAAGGGAATGCTTTCAGATCAAGAACTTCAAGATCTGATTCCAATTGCGATTAAAATGCATCGTACTAATGCTTTAGGAGCGATTGCACACATCAATTTAGAATTAGTTTTAACGCAACTTCCTAATAATGATGAAGGTGAAGAACTTCTTGATCAAGCATTAGGTGCTGGTACAGGTGAAAATTTACTTTTTAATTGGTTTTTAAGTGGAAGGCATATTCCTAATCGTTTTAGGCAGATAATTAAAGATCATGCCAGGCGAATTATAATTGATTTGGCAAAAGCGCGTGCCGCCAGCTTAATCGGATCCTCAGAAGCAGGACCTTTACCTGAAGGAACAACTCGACCATATGTATTGGGTGATGAACCTGATTCGATAGATTTGGATGAAACTGTTGAGAATATTCTCGATACAGGAAAAAGCTTAGCAGATATTACTACAGATGATTTCATTGTCCGGCAGGAAGTCTCTGGACGACGTTGTGTGGTTTTCTTAGTTGATATTTCGGGATCAATGTCTGGAGCTCCTTTAGCTAGTGCTGCTTTAGCTACAGCGATGTTACTCTTTGCTTTTTCTCGGGATGAGTTAGGTGTTGCACTTTTTGAAAGTAATACTCATGTTATTTGTGAAATTGGCCAATCAATTGATTTAGATGAAGTTGTTGATGAAATTTTAGAACTCACTGCTCAAGGGGGAACTCAAATGAGTCGTGCCTTAGAATGGGCTGAAAAACAATTTGAACTCTCCAGAAGTCAAGATCGAGTTTTTATAATGGTCACTGATGCAATGCTTGGAGATTTTCTGAAAGCTGAAAAAAGTCTGGTTAAAATCTCTGATATGGGTGCGAGTAGCGCTTTAGTTGTCCCCCCAAACATGGGAAATTTTGGAAATGTTCAAGCTTTGGTTGAATCTGCTAATGCAGTTCTAATTCCAGTAGAAGATTGGAAAAATTTTCCTAATATTGTTTCAAAAATTTTAAGTAGAGTTTGATCAATAAAAAAAAAGTCACTTATTTGCTCAAATAAAAATTATAATAAATAAATATATAAAAAGAAAATTAGGCAAATATTATGGTTAGAAGATTCGTTGATTCCGCGAGACTATCTCGAGCAAAACGGATAAAATCTAAAGATGTTCTCGAATTTCAAGTTGTAAAAGACAATCCTGTAATTGCGTACTGTGTTATTCAAGGTAGTGAAAGCAAACCCTACATCATCATCATCAATTGCGAAGAGATGTATATCGCCCATTGGTGCTATGATTATGCGAGTGGATATGGAAATTGTAAACATATTGCCAAATTACTTCTTATGTTATCATCCGAACAAGTTGATCGTATATATCAAGTTCGCAACGAGCTCCAAAAAATTCGAAATCGAAATATTGATGATTATTTAAATGAAGTAAAGCAGCAAATATTACTTGAGAATCCAGATAATGAGTCAATTTCACTTAAAGATCGTATCTTTTTGCTATGCCAGAATTTTGATTCTGAAATTCATCGAAATCGGATTATTCCATCTATTATTTCTCAAATCGATGGTGAGTTATTCGAATTACCTCCCACTGCTAAGTTAATTCGCATTTTTGACATTATGTCCCTTGTATCCAAAGATCTTAAAGAGAAATTCCTTCAAGTTGTTTCTAAACCTTTTAATAATGCTTTTAAAATCGCACTCAACCACTTTTTATCCACATTTTGGATTTCTCATATCACAAACCGCTTAGAATTACTACATTATCTCGTACGTGCATCAAATCTTTTACAAAAACCTTTCTCCTTTAAATCTCTTAAAATGCCATCATCTGTTAACTCTGTTGAATTACTCGACATTTTGATTCTTTGCGAGTTGGCATTTGGTTCCAACCAGGAAGTAATTTTCGAGAAAGTTAATTCTAATTTTAAAAAATACCTTAAAGGAATTCTTTTAGATTCTCCCATTCTTCATAAACGTAAATTAATTCTTCATCGAATGTTGGAATATCACAACAGTGAACTAAAAGGATTATTACATTGGTTGGTTAAATCATCATCAGCAATTGATAATTCTATTCATAATCAAAAACGGCTGGAGAAAGTGAATTCTTTTTTCATATATCTGTTAAAATCAACTGGAAATACTGATCGAATATATTTAAATTTCGATTATGGTGAAGAGTATTCTCGTTATTCAACTAAAACCGTTCAAGGAAACCCTTGTTTGGACTATATTTTTTCCCATATTAAACAAAGTGGGAGAGAATATATAACATATGATGAATATCATGCATATTTCGTTCTTTTTAATAATTTAGAAGGAAATCATGATAAAAATTCTTTTTCTGAATGGATTGAAAAACCCAGGGAACGTTGCTTGGATTCCGTTTTGCCCGCTACAGGTGTAATTGTTCAATGGGATGTGAACGCTTCTTTGCATCATTCTGAATTTTTAGCTGCATTTGAAAATAATATCATGCTGATCATTGATAATGAATCACCAATTGCATCATCTCTACAACCCTTTGATATGACTCTTTGTGCGCCCAATTTTATTGCCTTATCTCCTAATAAAAAGAAAACCTATCCCCAATTAATTTTAATGCCTGATCAAGTTGTTTTACTTGTAAAAAAGGGAATCAAAGTCATTTCTAACATTCTTCCATGGAGTGTCTTAACTGAATTTTACTCCGGAATTTATGTTCCTGGTGGACGAATATCCTTAGCCATTAAGCAATGTATTGATTTTCAGTTTGTTTTCGGGGCACTTCATCTCAAAGAAGAATTAGAACATATTTATCGCGGAAGTACTTCAGGGATTTCGGAATTGATGTATAAAGAATTAAGAACTAAATTAATTGCCAGCACACATAGACTTAACGACGAAACCCGAGAGATATGTAAGAAAATTCTTTTTGCTGAAGGTCCTGAATTATCCTTTTTTCTAAATTTACTTGGGAACCCAATTGTAGATTTACATTTAAAATTAATTATGAAAGCCGCAATTGCAGAAGAAGATATTGTCGAATTTCGATATTCAATCATCCAAAGCATTTTTAAGGAGCTTGTTGGTTCTAGAGGATTTACATATAACCGATTTAAGCGAATTCAAGAGCACACTTATGGTCTTTATGGATTTGTGCCTATTTTACTTTCTGATTTTTTCAAAAAACACATTTCTCGATTAAAAACAATATTAAAAAAGGGTCGTAAGCCTACAATAAAACAACTTTATGCAAATTTGTTTGCTCAATTATATCTTCGTGAACAGAATATCCGATCAAATGTAGAATTAACTGCAGAACAGTTTCAAGCGCTTCAGTTAAAAATGGAATCATATATCCAACAGTTGAATTAATAGTTGATTTTATTTCGATTATTGAATATGATTTTAAGTAACTTTCTTAATTAGTAAAAAAAAATATTGAATTTATTGTCACTTCATGAAATATAAATAAAATTCGGCCTTAGAAATGCTTCTATTGTTAACGCTTTGCATGATTTTTAATAATACTAATAAGTTTTCCAAAAATAGATAGTTGGGGTTTATTCTCAGTGTTTTTAACTTCATCAATATACATTTGAATTTGATGTTCAATTAAAACCTCGAATTTTTTAAAAATTGACATATCAACAGCCTCACCATTATCTATAGCCATTAATTCTTCTTTGTACATCTCCTCAAATAATTCAAGCATTCGATACATATTCTCTTGTATAGAAGGAAGTTTTATAAGATCTTCACTAAAAACCCCTATTAGCATTATTTTATTTCGTCGATTAACCACTATTTCTAAATCTTTAATAAGAATTCGGGTTTCATTAGTTTCTAATCCTCCTCGATCTGAATATTGATGTATCGATGAAAAGAAGGGTGTTAGGAATTTTTCGTCTAGATTTTTATCTATTTTAACAGACACTAATGGAAGCCCATTTTCGGTTGCAAAGACAATCATTTTGAATTGTAATCGCATATTTTCTTCCATAATTAGATAGAATCAATAAAAGCTTATTAAATTTTTTCAAAGCGATTAAAAATGACTCCTTTCAATGATTAATTTTTGAATTTTTCCTGAAAAATAATTAATTTTCTGTTCTATTATGTGTTAATTAGATTTCTGGAGATTATATGGTATTAGCATTCAATTGGGAAAATGAATGTAGATTAACCTTAAAAGAAAATTTTAAATTAATATTTATATAGCAATCAGAAAATCAGAATTATAATTATCCTTAGCAAGGCTTCTAAATATAACGAAGATATGAAAGTATATTTTAAGAGGGAAATGAAAATATCTCTCTTGATGTTCTTAATAATTAACTTGAAAAGGAAATAGAGCCTCCGGGGAGATTTATTCAGTATCTGGGATATCCAGAATAATATTGAACTCCCGACATCCACCTGTATAGAACGGTGAAAATTTCATCGTTTTACCAAGGTGGCGTAATAACCGCTAGACTACGGAGGCATTTGAGTAAGGAGATGCAAGTAATGATGATTTAAAAACATTTACTCACAGATCTTTACAAGTAATTTAATAACGGATTTCATAAAAATTTTGTGAAATTAAATGCAAGAATTGTACCATTCAACGAGAAATTAATGAGTGATAAAGATGCTCATATTTGATTTGATTAGCACCATTTAAATTCAAATGGAGATTTAAAAAGTTTGTCTCGAAGATAATATTATGCCCAAATACAAGCACAAAAAAAGTATTTTTTTCATATTACAGCTTTTTATTTTTAGTTCTTTAGCATGGTTGTTTTACTGGGATTCTTTTCATCATTTGTTAACACAACCAATATTATTTGCAATATTGACCATTTATCTTTCAATCAACATTCTATCTGGATGGAGTCTTACAAAAAGACGAAATTGCATTCCAATTCTGCAAGACCCATTACCAGAAGCATGGGCATTATCTGTATCAAATCGCATTCATAAACAAAAAGCACTTCAACTGCTGTATTTTGATATCAAAATGCAAAATTGGGCAGGATTTATTCAACATAGTCGAGATTTGCAAATTAAGGATGCAGTCCAAGATTTTGCAGAATTAATGACTCATCCAACCAAACGCTATTCTCGAATGCTTACATCAAAATTTGAACTCCGAATTAATGGTTATGAAGGGAAAGCAGCCGAGATTGTTGATCGAAACACAAAACAAATTTACTCTTTGGAAGAAAATAACAAAAAAAACAATAATCAGAATTTTTCTACTGTTTTAGAACAATTACAGGAAGATTACTTGGAATACTACTCGATATATATGATCGATCCTCTTAAAAGCTTAAATGAATTTGCAAATTTACTCTTCAATCATGAATATGCTTTGATATTTGGTAAAGCTGTGAAATTTGCAGAGATTTTTGACAGAGAATATTTTAAATGTATAGTAGGAGAGCGAAAATTTTACATTAAATTGAAAACTACTGATCAAAGTAAATTTGAGCTAGTGCGCCATCGCAAGAAGTTCAAAATGCAGTTAATTTTAACACAAGGGGAATCGGTGCAGAAAATTAATTGGACCACTAATCTGTGTGGAGAACTTGTAAGTTTAAACCAAAAATCTTCCATTCGAAAAAAAGAAATAAATGCAGGAGAAACTGATGAAAGCAGTAAAAAATTGTCACAAGCCGAAATCACTGAGAAATCCCTCAAGATTCCACCTAAGTCTTCTAAAAAGAATAACAATCGGAAGAAAAGAGTGAAATTCGGTGTGATATCTCGAAATGATGCATTACTGCAGAAATAGACTTTCTTATTGAGAACAAAATGCAAGTTGATGCTGTAAATTCAAAAAGACAAACAGATGCAAGAAATTCATACATAAACTATAAGATCGGCAATTCTTATTATTATCAGCCTGTGAATATGCTTCCCGACCCCGAAATAATCATCGGTGCCAAAAAAATAAGTAATATTGTGAGTTTCATACAGTTTGGTATGGCTCTAATTTCTGTTTTAGATTCAAAGTTAGAAAAATTAGTGGTTCAATCCCTATTAGCTGTGTTAACAGGGGATAACACTTTTGATTTTAATAAAATTGGGACTGAAGGCTCTTATAGTTCGCCTTATTCTCTGATTTTGCCGCAGTTTTTGATGAAACTTTGGAATCCGGTCACGAATGAATATTTCAAAACGGAAAAAACTGAGCAAATTGAAGGTTATCTAATGGATTTTCTGGTGATGGAAAACATGGCTTGGTTGCATAATTCTCCAGAGCAAGGGGATTCTTGGCGATTTCCAGGCATTTACGGGATCGGTGTACACGGTGTTGATGCAATAGATGCTAACTATTAGGAGAATAAACGTTCCAAAATTTGGATCTCCTTCAAAAATGGGCTGTCTATTATCAACATTTTTCCTAGTAGCACTGAAAAAAAAGCATTTGATAAAAATTTAAGAAAATTCAATTTAATTAAAAATAAAAAGGAAACCAAAGGAATTCCCGAAATGTTGGTCCGAATATTGATAGACGATGCCCGCAGTTTCTTCTTTCTGCGAAATCAACCTGAAATGAAAGGTTTAAGCATAAAAGAATCGATCACAAAAATGGCCAAATAGCTGAGGGCTGAAAAATTAGCAGGACATGAAAGAACAAATTTTTTAGGAATAGAATATCACATTAAAAGATATAAAGATAATAAACCTGCCAATATTGCCAGCCAAACTCGAATAAAAAACATAATTGATGCGTTCGGAGTAATGTTCGATGAAGAAGGAGTTCCAATGGTAGACGAAAACGGCGAAATAATGTTTAACAGCCTCCTCGACCAATGGTATGAAAACATCGAAAACTCCATGCAGAATTTCGCCGATCCCAGTAAATTCAGGATGATTTGCGAATGCATCAATACTATTCTTAACCTTAACGGCAATTTTCAGAAATATTATGAAAGTTTCAATCCCGACGCACTAAAAACGTGGAATGATTATATGGAACAAGTAAGGGCTCTGGTGCTTGAGAATTGAATCGCTGGCAATTAACAGTGATAAAAAGCGCTAAGTTTTTTAGTATTTTTTTTTATATTTTAAGAGTAAAAAAATCGAAAAAAAGTGGGATGCATGCGAGTTGAACGCATGATCAAAGGGTCTGGAGCCCTTCATCTAAGCCAGTTTTTAAGAAACTTCTAGCCACTAGACGAGCATCCCTGGTATATAAAAATAAGTTCAGATATTTTCTTAATATTAAAAATCAAGATGGCATTAAATTAAAGTTTTTTGAGTTTCATACATTTATTTACTTGAAATAAGCGGAATATATTTATTTGTTAGTTCTGAGATTAATTTATGGCCGAAATCATTATGCGAAGCACGGTCACTTGTCCCCACTGTGGAGCAAATGAAACTTTTGCACTTTCAGAATCTGTTTGAATTCAACAAATCCTGTGTAAAAGTTGTGGGAAATTAATTAAAGGACATATGAATCATCATGGATGACCTTGAATCTATTGTACTTTTGGAGATGTTCCTTGAATCGCAATTCAGCGTCAAGCGTTGGATAAATAAATGTTCTTGAAAAATTGGTTGAATTCAATTTAAAAAACAGTCTATTGGTGTAAATAAGTCCATGTTATAGAAATAATGTCATTCATAAAAAGATCTTGATTTACATCAATGAAAACACTTCATAAATCTTGACAAAATCAAGGAGAAGTGTTAGAGGAAATGCCCATTTCAAATGTAAATCAGATTATTAGTATTACAATATAAAAATGATTAATTTTTCATTCTTTCCATTTTCTTGCATTTTTTAATATTATTTAATAAGAATTGTTCTCTTTAGTTCAGAATGAAGGAAAGGATAAACTAATATACACTAAAATAATGAGTGAGAAGTATTTTTTTCCAATCGACTTTTTTTTTGGTGAACTGAATATTAAAATAATTCCCCAATTTCCATGATTTCGTGTGAAAAGGTAGAAAATGTTATATGTTCCCGTTCTTCATGCGAAATTTTAGATATAGTTGGGCTTATTTTTAAATAAACAGAAGTTCTTTATTGAGTAATATATGATTAAAGGAATACAGATTTCTGACTCTAGCGGAATTCCGTTTTATACAAAATTTGGATCTGATCTGGGTAAATTTGAAGGGACAATTCTATCTGGATTAATTTCTGCGATAGGAAATATGAGTCATCTATTATTTAATAAAGATGTTGCTTCAATTTCATTCGGGTCGCACGGAAACTTGAATAACATAATAATTTTATCAAAAGAACTCCTGCAGGTAAAAAAGAAAATTTATTTTGTCTTCTTTGCTGATGATAATGAAAACATTAGCGAATTACGTAAAATAGCAACCACCCTTTTTATTCAGACAAAAGAATTATTAATGCAGAGAACATCTGAAGTTCGTTATGTTTCAAATCGAATTGATAAAGTTTTAGGAACACAATTCGCCCAAATTGCCCTGTAAATGCTAATTTCCAATCAATCCTAAATTTATCCTTAATAATCTTCAAAAATAATCGGAAAAAAAACTGATTCGCACTACTAAAAAAAAATCCAAAAATAATCACCAAAATAATACCCTCCATATATCCAAAATAAGGAATTAACAAAAAACAAACAAAAAGCGATAAAAAGCAAATTTTCTTCAACCAACAAACAAAACCCTTTTTTTCCACTTTTATTTTTATTCTTTTTTATTTTTTCTTTATTTTTTCAACTACCATAGGATTTAATTTTGATAATGAAATTTTCTTTTACTTCTTCGAATTTTAAATTATGTAAATCTGTAAAAAATTGATACTACATCCTAAACTTATTCGCAAATGAAAGTGTAGATTAGTTTATATTAATATCTGAATAAAAGGTAATCAGATCTTTCCTAATTCCATAGAACACCGATTTTTAATAAGATCGAGCGAGTAAAAGCGTAAGATTTTGCAATAAATTCTTCTTTCGCTTTATTATCTAATGCATTTTTAATTTGAAGGTAAAGTTCTTTTTTCGATTGAACATTTTGGCTTTGTTTATTGGATCTTATGGATTTTGGGATTTGTTCAATCCGATTTAATTTATCTGAAATTATATTCATAACTCTCAAGAGAAAACTCTAAAAACGAGTATAAAGTGACAGTTATGATCGAGATGATATACAGATCATCTTGTGTATATTAGTGCGAATAAGTTTATACTCGCACAAATATTTAGGTGCTTGGTGTGAATTAATTCTTTGGACTATTTAGCTTTTTTACCTACTTGTATTTCAATTAAAAAAGTGGATAATCAAAATATTGTAAAATATGATACGAGGTAAAAGAAATAATGAATGAACAAAACATTCACAATGGAAATAGAATTCCTTTTGAATCTAAACCACCAAATATCTCTTCTAGTGGGAATAATCACAAAGTTCACCGAAGTAAGGCTGATTTATTTGCAGTAATTATAATTATCATTATATCAGGAAGTGGATTTATAGCTGGTTATTTTCAAAATCAATACGGAGAAGAAGTAAAATATTATAATGATTTAGCGACGAAAGCTGAACAAAACTCGGATCAAATGTATGATTTGATGCAATACTGGATAGAACATGATAGAGCGCTTTATGATAGTGCATCTAGGGCATTTGAGGAAGTATATGTTAATTCACTCGAATGGCTCGATCTGCTTAATCCTGCATTAAATATTAGCAGTGAACAAATGTATATAATAAATACAACTCATCTTATTCCTATTCAGACGGCTCTATTTCGAGCGATAGGATACTTGAATGATTCTTTAGTTCATGATCTTTATATGAGTTTTACCTTTCTTGAACCTGAAGAAGATTATTATCTCGCTTCTGAAATTGTGGAAGGATATGAATTTGTTATTCCATACTCTGATTGGTTAAGCAAAAATTTATATTCTATTGAGCCAATGGAACAATTTTTAAACACAACTTTGGTTGATTGTGGATTTCCTCCTGAAACAAATATGTTACAGAGAATTTTGAGTGATGCCCCAGAATATGTTTTTCGTTTTGAAATAGGCAAGCTCCATGACTTGTTATTTGATATATTCTTAAATGAACGTGAAAAAGCATTTCTATATCGAGATCAATCTATTCTTGCAAAGGATTTATTAAATAAAGTTTCCTTGGGTGTTTCTGTAACCACAGTAGCAATTGTATTATCAACAGCCATGTCAAATCGAATCGAACAAAAGAAATATTTTGCCACTGTGGATCGACTTAGGGCAGATATTTATCATAATGAAGAGTTAATTTCAAGCAAATCGGATAGAATTGCGATTCCTGTCTTGATATTAGCAGTGGGAATTTCATTAGCAGGCTTAATCCTCGTATTTCTATAAAACAATTATCTATCTATGATTATGATATTACAAATCTTTTTTTATTTCTGCTTCTTTTTTAATGTAATCTATGGCGAAAATTTCGTTAAAAATTTGCTGTGGAATGAATTGTCTGACACACGGAGGACAAGAACTTCTTGACTTAGTGGAAGGTTCTCCTACTTACACAGCAAATGTTGAATTAGCATGTGTTGAATGTTTAAATACATGTGGAGATTGCGGCTACAATTCACCAGTTGTGGAATTAAATGGCAAGATCTACTCAAATATAACTGCTGAAAAACTAATGGAGCTGCTTGATCAATTGATCCAATCTAATATAATTAAATAATTGATTCAAAATCAAACATAATGCTTAAATTTAACCATATAGGAGCTGCTTTCTTATGCCTTTACCGTCTTTGGATATTTTTGAAAAAATGCGGGGATTATATACCCCTGTAATAAATATTAGGCGTCACGTTCTCTCTGAAGTTGGAAGAATGGTTGTTGAAGGAAGACCTCCACATTACATTGAGGAAATTCCTTACCGAGTAATTCCTAAATCAACACCAACTTATCGCGAGTCTGTTTTTAAAGAAAGGGCAATTGTTAGAGAGCGGGTACGATTGGCGTTTGGAATGGATTTAAAAGAATACGGGGCGCATGGACCAATTCATGATGATGAAGTTGTTGAATGCATGAAACCCATCAAAATCCTTAAGCGTCCCATTGTTAATGTGATCAAAATAGGCTGCGAACGCTGTCCGGAAGAATCCTACTGGGTAACAAATCTCTGCCGCGGTTGTATTGCTCATCCTTGCGTAACAGTATGTCCTAAAAATGCAGTTTCAATTCAAAATGGTCGTTCAGTTATTAATCAAGATTTGTGTATTCGGTGTGGGAGATGTGCACAGGTATGTCCATATAATGCTATTGCCTATCGCGAACGACCTTGTGCTGTTGCTTGTGGTGTCAATGCTATTGGTTCTGATGAAGAAGGCTATGCAGAAATCAATTATGAGAAATGTGTTTCATGCGGTCTTTGCATTGTTTCATGTCCATTTGGAGCAATTGCAGAAAAATCAGAAATTGCTCAGATTATTTCATCTTTAAAAGCTGGAAAAAGAGTTTATGCTGAAATTGCACCTGCTTTCGTCAATCAGTTTGGACCGTTAGTTACTCCTCCTAAAATTGTAGGTTCTTTAAAAAAGATGGGATTTATAGATGTAGTTGAAGTGGCTGCGGGTGCAGATAGGGTTATTTTACAAGAAGCGCATGAATTAGTAGAACTTATAAAGAGGCATGAATCATCTGGAGCAGAAACAAGCAATAAACTCCATCAGAATCTACCGGTTAATGTAGATTGGAATTTAAATAAAGATTCGAAAAAAATAATGAATTCACCAATAGATAATACTGTAAACAAGACTTTTGTCGGAACAAGCTGTTGCACTTCTTGGACATTGGCAGCAGAAAAGAATTTTCCTGAAATCACCGCTGCAAATATCAGTGAATCATTTGCACCAATGGTAGAAGCAGCTAAAATAATCAAAGAAAAAGACCATGAAGCCGTTGTAGTCTTTATCGGCCCTTGTATAGCAAAAAAAGAAGAGTGTTTTATTCCAAAAGTTGCTGAAGTTGTCGATTTTGTTATGACTTTTGAAGAATTGGCTGCAGTTTTTCAAGCCTTTCAGATAGATCCTACCAAAGTTTCTCCAGATAATGATCTTCAAGATGCATCTACTCTTGGTCGCGGATTTCCAGTAGCTGGAGGAGTAGCACAAGCAGTTATTAAACAAGCAAAAAAGATGCTTGAAGCAGATATTAACATTCCTCATGTATCAGTTGATACACTAAAAGAATGCATGGCTATATTAAAAAAAATAAAGCAGAATCGTCTTAATCCTGCTCCACTTTTAGTAGAAGGTATGGCATGTCCTTATGGCTGTATAGGGGGGCCTGGAACGTTAGCACCCCTAAATCGTGCAAAACGCGCAGCCCAGAAATACGCAAAGAAGGCAATACATGAATTTCCATCCGATTTTTCTTCATATAAGTCTGATAATTGATGGAAAAAATTTTTGGGAAAGTAAATTAAAAGTAAAATTTTAAAAAATTTGAATTTAGTCAATACTATTTATCTACTTTCAGACTTTTTGGAACTGGCGGGATTTTGATTGCTTTTTGTGGATTTTATTGCATTATGAATCGTTTTTCGTAACTCTGTCATGGTAAATGGCTTTTGAAGAACTTCATTAAATCCATATTCTAAATATCGACTAAGAATTCTTTCATTTGAGTATCCACTTGCGACTATTGCAATAATATTTGGATCAATCTCTCTAAGGTGTGGTAGAGTTTCTCTACCTCCCATTCCTCCTGGAATTGTTAAATCCAAAATTACTAATTGAAATGGCTTTTTTTCTATCCATGCTTCTTGAAAAAGTTTAATTGCTTCGTGACCATCATTGGCAATACTAATTGTACAACCCCATTTTGTCAATATTTTACTCAATGTGGTTCTAATGGCTAAATCATCTTCTAAAATTAGGATGTTAAAGGTACAAAAATCTTCAGTTTCATTTTCAAAAATAGAATTCAGTGAAATTGAAGTGCTACATGGTAAATAGAAATAGAAAACACTACCTTTTCCTACTTCAGAAGTAAATCCAATGTGACCATTATGTTTTTGGATAATAGAATAGCATGTTGCTAATCCTAATCCATTTCCTCTTGGTTTTAGAGTGAAATATGGAGTAAATATTTCTTCATAATATTGAGGATTAATACCACATCCTTCATCAATTACTTCGCATTTTAAATAATCTCCTGCAGGAAGAGGTTTTTTTGATTTTTCATTTATTATCTCTTTATATGCCTTTATCGTAATATTTCCTCCAGATGGCATCGCTTGTTGGGCATTAATTAAAAAATTATTCAAAACTTGTGAAATTTGGCTTTCATCAATTTTAACTAAAGGAAGAGGTGATTGCAACTCAATTATTGCTTGACAATTGCTTCCATGCATTGTAAAATCTACTACTTCTTGGATTAATTTTTCCATATCTGTAAATTTTATTACTGGATCGCCACCCTTTGAAAATGTTAGCAGTTGGTTTGTTATTCCACGTGCTCTGATGACTGATTTCTCAAGCATTGCTAATGTTTCTTTTAAAAATGGGGTCAAATCTTCTTCCATCTGCAGTAAGTTGATGTTTCCAAGTAGGCCCATTAAAATATTATTAAAATCATGAGCGATACCACCTGCGATGATTGCAAGAGATTCGAGTTTTTGCTGGCGAAGGCGATTTTCTTCTTCAAGTTTTTGTTCTGATATGTTTTTAAAAATAATAAAAGAGGTGTTTTCATTCACCATAATTAAATGAATGGATATTTCAAGCTTTTCACCCTTTTTTGTTTCCATTATAATGGTTTTTTGACCTTTTTTGACTTTATTTTCTTTAATTTCACTTGAAAGTATATTTTTCCAATATTTTTTAGTTTTTTCTCGAAAATCCTCATCTGAAATACTTAAATGAAACCAATCATCAGTTGTGCTGATTTCTGTTTTGTCATATCCAAATAATTGTTGAAATGCTTGATTGATATAAACCACTTTATTTGGTAATACCACAGATGCTATAGGAAAAGGTAATAAATCAGCAAGAGCCCGGAATTCCATAATTTGCTCTTGGATATAACTAATCATGGAATTAAAATTCTTTCGAAGTTGATGTAATTCTCTTCCACCTGATGAAACAGCGATTGGTTTGTAAATTCCTTTCTGAATAGCATTTGTTTGTTCGATAAAAGAATTTATTGAACGTGATATTGATTTTGCTGAAATTAAAAAAAGAAAGGTGAGTAGAAGTAAAGATAATACGCTAATTCCAATTGTTATAAGCAATATTCTTTGAATTTCATTTTGAATTTCTGAATAGGGTATTTGAATATATAAGGACCAATTAACATTTGATGCAGATATTATTTTACCAAATACTAAAAAAAAAGAATTACTTTGATTATTATAATAATTCCCAACAAAATGATTTTGAGAATTTTGGTAAGAGAAATTTAATATATTGTAGTCAATTAATGTTTTTAAGCTTTGAGAACCTGTTTCATTAGTAAATTGTGAAAATGTCATTCCAATATATTTATTATTATCAGTTGCAATAATACGTTGAGTGTGATCGATATTTTCGATAACAAATGCAGATCGACTGGAATTTACGCCAATTTGCGAAATATATGAACTAATCTGACTTAATGCAATGTCTGTACCCACAATTCCTATTATCTCTCCTGATTCATTCCAAATAGGACACAATAAAGAAATCATCCATATTTGCATAAAATCTTGATCGAAATATGCTTTTGTGATAGAAAATTCTCCTCTTTCTAATGGAAGATCATACCAACTTTGATTGGTGTTTTGATACACACTTTTTGGATAAATTTGCGTGGTAATTACAGAATTATTGTGAAATGTAACTGTCAAATTACCAATTGTTTTGTATGCAACATAGATATTATGAATCTCAGGATTAATTTCTAATATTTTTGGAAACCAATCTGGAAACATACTTTCATTTCCATTAATTATTAAAGGATTTAATGCTAAATTTTTAGAAATTTTCCCAACACGATTCAACAGTTCATCAATTGATTTCACATAATTATCCAATACTTCGTTGATTTCTTGTTCTTTTCCTTGCCATGTTAAATCTTGGACTCTATTAATATAGAAAATTTGAGTCAATAGAGTTGTAACCAGAATTGGTAATAATCCAAAAATAACAAAACGTTCCATCAATGGCAATCTAGAAAAAATACTATGAAAAGATGAACGTTGACGCTTGTGTCTTTTTATCATTTAAATCACAAATTTCTAAAATTTTAATGTCGGTGAAAATGATTCGTTTATTGGCATTTTTTTCAACAAATCACCAATATAAATTAATAGATATCTGCCTAAATAATTATCATTCGTAAAGAATTAAAAAAATTGAAGATTTTTTCTTGATTTGATTGTGTATCTATTTATCGCATTTTTGTTTGAATTCTTGATTTTTAATGCAATAATTTTGATAAATCATATATTTCCATTATGTGTTTTTTGTCATTGCCAATGTGCCTTAAAATTATTTATATAAATATAAATACATATTTATTAATTTATCTCCTGTTTCTATGAATTAATTAGATAAATATTGGAGTAATTTGGAGTAAATCAAGAAAAAAAATACTATAAAATAACGTCAAATTAAATAATCAAGATTCTATGGAATTTTTGGATAAATTTGTATTTAATACGATATTTTTTTTCTTGTCTTTATAAACAAAAAATATGAAGAGTCCTTTTTTTTAACATATTCTTCATTTTTGTAGTTAAATTAACACAAAATAACGAATTTCTTCAGGACTTATTCGCATATAAAAATAAGAATAAAAAAAAGTATTAAGTACATTATTAAAGAATTATGCACCTTTTTCAATATTTAAAACTACACCGACAGATACGGTTCTACCCATATCTCGTACTGCAATCCGACCAATTTCAGGGAAATCTTTGTATTTTTCAAGTGGGAATTTCTTGATTGGTTGGAGTTTAACAATAGCAGCATCGCCTTTCTTGATAAATTGAGGATTATCTTCTAAAACTTGTCCGGTTTTTCCGTCAAGCTTTTTGGAAAGTTCCACAAATTTACAAGCAATTTGGGCAGTGTGAGAGTGAATAACAGGAGTATATCCTAAAGCTAATGCTGTTGGATGCCAAATAACAATAATTTGAGCAGTCATAGTGTCTTTTGGAGTAACTACTGTACATGGTGATTTTGCATCAGCAACCACACAACCTCGATAAACATCTTTCATGGTAATACCACGAATGTTGAATCCAACATTATCACCAGGCTGTGCTGATTGTAAAGCTTCGTGGTGCATTTCAATTGATCGTAATTCTCCTTTAAAGTTAGTTGGGGCTACTTCAACTTGCATTCCAACTTTCATCATTCCAGTTTCGATTCGACCTACAGGTACAACTCCTGCACCTTTAATTTTGTAGACATCTTGAACAGGTAAGCGTAAGGGTTTGCTGATTGGTTTTTCTGGAACAGGTAATTGATCTAATGCTTCTACTAAAGTTGGACCTTTCCACCATTTCATATTTTCAGAACGTTCTGCTAAGTTATCTCCAACAAAAGCAGATACTGGTAAGAAGGTGACATCTTTTTCGGTGTTGTAGCCGACTACTTTTAATAAATTCTCGATTTCACCTTTTACTTCATTATAGCGCTCTTCAGAGTAATTTACAGAAGCATCATCCATTTTATTAATGGCTAATATAATTTTCTTTACACCAAGAGTTTTGGCTAAGAATGCGTGTTCACGACCTTGACCGTTGTCAGAAATTGCTGCTGCAAATTCACTGGTTTTTGCAGAGAAAACTAAAATGGCTGCATCGGCTTGGCTGGCTCCAGTAATCATATTTTTAACGAAATCAGCGTGTCCAGGTGCGTCAATAATAGTAAAGTATTTGGTTTTCGTCTCAAATTTGCGGAAAGCCAAATCAATGGTAATTCCACGCTTTCGTTCCTCGGCTAATCGATCCATGAAATAAGCAAATTTCCAAGATTCTCGATCTAAGTCTTTTGCCATCTTTTCCATTTCACGGGCTTCACGGTCTGAAACAGCACCTGTTTTTATTAATAAATGGCCCATAAGCGTTGATTTTCCGTTATCGATATGACCAATGATAACTAGGTTCATATGTTCTTTTTCTTTTGGCATAATAATCATTCTATTAATATTTTATAACTTCGAGGGGAATATGGCGAAATCCTTAACAAAAACGCCTTTATCCTGATGGAAACTATTTCCTCGACAGTATGATATCAAATGAATCATAATATTAAAGAATTTGTATCACAATATTGACAGGGTGGTTTAGAAGATGGATAGTGTTTTTACAAGGTAATAGAAAACAAAATAGTGGTAAGTGGCTAAATTTAGGGAATATTGGATGTAAGCATTGTATGGTTAAATTGTAATTGAAAATTCTCGATAGGTTCATTCTTCAACATTCTCAATAGTGCGAATAAGTTTACTTATTATTTAATGAAATGTATCAATAAGCGGGCTTCAAGTCTATTTTTAGTGATATTTTTCAAAGGTTGCGACTGCTATGAAATTAATAGAAGAGATCAGAGATATAAATTAGTATTTTTATTTAATTTATTTTTATTTTCTAATATATTAATTAAAAAATGTAAAATTTCAACAAGTTCTTGAATTATCTTGGCTTTAGATGAGAAAATACGGGGAATTTGGTAATGTTTTCTTGAATTTTAGCAATATTTCAGATATTAATGGGTCTGAATAAGGAAGTTTATGTTGAAGCAGTCGTAATATGCGGGGTGTTGCACATTTCACTAAGCATTTGTGATGAAATGCGGTAAAACCATTTGGGAATTTATCTTCGGGCAATTTGGGATGCGGAGAGTTTTTTGTTTCAATGTAAGCGAGCGCTAAATCAGGAAGGGTTGGGCTTGCCAAAGGCATTTTAGCTTTATATGCTATAGACTCCCAAACTGCGTAGGGTTTTCTTTCGTATTTTTTTATCTCTGAATCGAAACACCAATGAATATATGAACGGACTATCATGTCTGGATGATCCATTGGAATACCTCGAGCCCAGAGTTTTAAAAATTTAACTCGATCGAATTCGATATTACTTATTAATTGATAAATTTCGATTTTTCGGCTCCTGAAAGGAATTCCTTGGCGATCATACGGGGGTATGAGAAAATTTGGATCGTTCATACGTATACAATATAAAAGTAACCAATAATTATTTATCGGGAATCCTTTTTTATCACGAGGTACATATTCAGCTGGTGGTAATGGTATATTAAATGATGTTCCTGAGTTATCTGATCGATATTGGCGCAGATCTATACCTGTTTCTTCATAAAATTTCATTAAAATATGATAATAATTAGCCACACTCGAATACAGCATTATTGATTCATCCCCAAAACCTCCTGAATATTCTGGCAGAGGGCAACTCGGTTCGAATAAGCGACGATAAAAAAAAACCCGCCAAAACGGATCAACAGGAATTCGATCTTCGTCCAATTCTAAGTCATATGGAAGAGGAAAGCGATAGAGATATCCGAATGGATATTCTGGCACACCCATATCAGGGTCCCAAGGAGGTCTTAGGCGTAGTTTTCGTAGTATTCTCCGTAATTCTTTTTCTTCATAGAAATCATCACTAAAATCGATTGTTATTCTACTATCTTCCATTTGTTTTCACTTTTTTTTCAAATATTTTATTATTGTATAATAAAAAAATTTTTCGTAGAAATGTCAAAAATATGAGATTAATGCGAATAAGTTTATGTTTCAATTTAGCTTGACCACATCATAATTTTGTAATAACGATTGAATTCAGAAGAAGGTACTTGACCCGTTTTTAGTGCTTCAATGATTTGTTCACGATCTTTCCACCAACTTTCTAATTCTGAATTCTCTTCAATGAACTCAGACTTGTAATTTTCGTTAGAGTAATTAATTCTGTATCGTTGCAAAATATCTAAGGCTAAGATTTGATTTATCCCGCATTGCGCCCGAAAAGACCGAACATTCCCTGTAAATACCTCCGTCTGCCAATTAAGCACAAGTACAATCATATTATTTGCCAGTGCTAATAAGTTTGAAGAGTGAAACGTGTGTGAAATCAATGTATGTGAAAGAAATCTAAATGGTCTCGTTTATAAATTATATAAAAAATTTTTAAGCGTACCATTTTTGTTCACTATTATGATTATTAGAAGTCAAGATGCTAGAAATAATAAGTCTTTTAAGATTTTTATAGCACTTTTTATGTCTCCATTTGTTGGTGTAGGAATTTATTTAATTCTTCTGGCTTTTAATAAAATTCCTAACATAGAGATGGATTATACTGCAAGAATCCCGATAGCCTTTTTTGCTGTCTTGTGGAATAGTTTTATTTTTATATTTATTTCAGCAATATTTCGAAAGAAAAGACCACCAATGGATTATAATCCTGAATTAAGTAACAATGATAATCCAATGGATAATTCTTCATTAGATTATCAAGAAAATGCTTGGAGTGAAGATGATAATTATGATAACACTGACAAATATAATCAAATGGATGATTATGATAGCATGTATCGAAATGATTCACAATATGTCCCAGAGAATCAAGTAAGGCCATTTATAAGAAGAAATTCTAGGGAACGAGTAATTGTTACTATATTTCTCTTACCTTTCATTGCAGTTGGAATTTTTCTTATCTCTATCGTATTCAATGCCATTCCTTCAATGGGGGGATTGGATTTATTTGGAAGAATATTTATTGGATTATTTGCGATTGCATGGAATAGTTTTGTTTGGTTTTTTCTTATATCAATATATCGAAAAAATTAAAAGATTTAAACAATCTGATTCCATTTTTGTTTAATTATTCTTTTTTTTTCATGACCTTTCACATTAATCTTCACCATCTAAATGAGTGATATTATGTCAGAGTGCTAGATGAGGGAGAAAGATTATCGTGAAACTTCATGTTTTTTTGCGAATTTTCTTCATTTATTGCCTTTTCACTCTCAAAAATCAGTTATGCGTATTAATCTAATCATAGATTTTATAGAAGATTAAAAAAATAAAATGAAATAGATGGCTATAAAAACGAAATAAATGGCTATAAAAACGAAATAGAAGGCTATAAAAATGAAATAGAAGGCTATAAAAACGAAATAAATGGCTAAAAAACGAAATAGATGGCTATAAAAACGAAATAGAAGGCTATAAAAATGAAATAGATGGCTAAAAAACGAAATAAATGGCTATAAAAACGAGATAGAAAGAAATAAAAAAAGATAAATATCAAAAATTGGATTAAAAATCATAAATTCTATAAGAATATTGATCTTTACTGCGAAAAGTTCTTTATTTTATTTATGTTTAATCAAATAGTTCATTTTCTACATTTTCATGCTTTGCATAGGTAATATATTCATCATGCCATGTCCTGAAAATTCTTTCTTCATTTTCCAGCTGTTGTAATAGTTGTCGAATTATAGCTTTATCGATAGGAGTAAACAAATCAACAATTTCATCGTATGATGTTTGTCCTAAGCGGTGAATTATATTATATAGAAGTTCTTTAATAACATTTAATTGAGGTTTTTGAATTGATTTTATTTGAAATTGAATTTCAGGTGAGAAATATGCATGCATTGCTTGACGAATGAGACTGGAGCGCGTATAGAAATTTTGATTAGCAAATGCATCCCATTCGGCCAATTCTCCTGAATCAACTCGAAATGTAAAAGGAATTAATGTTAGATTTTTATCTGAATTTTTATTTAAGTTTTTATTTAAGTTTTTACTTAAGTTTTTGTTCGAATTATTATCTTTTTTTTTATTCTTTTCTGTATTTTTTTCTTTTTTTTTATTTAAAATCGATTTTTTTTTTTTTAATTGAGTCTCAATTGATGAAATAAAACTTGAAATAGTGGAATCATGACTATATATGGAATATGGATTGAGAAATAACGAAATTGCATGAGTGATAATTTGTCCGATAGGTCGATTTTGAGTTCGGGCGAATGTTTCCCATAAAAATTTTTCATCTGGAGTAATTCTTATTCCAATAACACGGGATGGCACATTATTAATAATATTACATTCAAATAAAATTTGGTAACCTTAAAAATCAAATGAAAAGTAAAATAATATATAATGAGGAACTTTTTACACTAACAAAATGAAAAAAAATAACCAAAAACTAATCTACACTATAAATTATCAACATTAATTACCAGAAATGGCGAGATGTAACCAAAAATCGCGTGGAATTATTTAAAATAATCCCTATTTTGAAATAAAACGATTTAAAATAAATTTTTTGTTTAAAGATTTTTAATTTAGAATGAACTATCCATCATGAACAAATTACAAAAATGCCATAATTTTATTACATTTAAAGGATAAATATTATTAAAGGAAGGGAGCCGAACAAGATGTGGGAATACTATGACATAGATAAAATCCGACAATTGTTAAGTTTTGGGCGTTATAATGAGGCTCTCCAAAATATCATTTTATATAAGAGAAAAAAAGAACTGACTGCTCGAGAAAGTATTGAAGTAGAATTACTTCATATAGAAATTCTTTTAAAAGCAGGATTTTTACAGGATATTAGTCCAAAATTGGAACAGCTGAGAAAAAGCAGTAAAATTGATTCGTTTCCTGATTTAAAAATAGAATGGTTAATTTTAGAAGCACAATTTCAGCAACAAATCGGTTATTTGCAGAAAGCAGATAAAGCGTTAAATGAAGCCCATGATATAACTATTATTCACTTAAATCAAGCAAAAAATTCTCAAATTTATCAGAAATTTATACAGAAAATTCTTTTTCTTGAAGGTATTCAACATTGGTATGAAGGAAATATAAATGAAGCTGCTCAAAAATTAGAAGAAGTACTAAGCTTAATTCCTCATGAAAAAGGATCAGATCAATATATTCAAGTTCTTACAAATTATGGTATGATTTTGTGCGAAAAGGGAGATTATAAAGGCGGTATTGAAAACTTAAAACTTGCATTAGAATTGGAGCGTAATCTGGGAGATGATGTCACTCTTGCCAATATATTAGGGCATTTGGGAAGAATATCACACCTACAAGGACATCTGGATGAAGCACTAAACTATTTGCAGGAATCAATCTTTATTTGGGAAAATTTAGGTGATTTTTCTCAAATTCGTTTTAATTTAGTAAATATAGGAATAATTTATCGGCAAAAAGGGGATTATCATCAAGCTTTGAACTATATTAGGCGCAGTTTGGCCATTGCAGAAAGAATTGGCAATCCTAATGAATTATCTCGATTTTTGCTCGAATTGTTGCGAATATATTTAGAAATGGATGCAGTTGAAAATGCAGAGATTACATTAGCAAGACTCTATAATTTACAATTAATTACAGCAAATAAGAAAATTGAGTTGAGATATAGATTAGCTAATGCTTTGATTTTAAAATATAAAGGTCGAGCAAAAGATTTATTTCAAGCACAAAATCTATTTTCATCTATTGTCAAAGAACCTATCGTTGAAGAAGAAATTTCCCAAATTGCTTTATTAAATTTATGTGAACTTTTTCTGGTAGAGTTGCGATTAAGAGATGATCACACAATTTACCAAGAATTAGATGATGTTATTGAAAAATTACTACTCCAAGCGAAAGATCAACACTCACATTTACTGTATGCAGAAACTTATTTGTTAAAAGCAAAACTTGCATTGCTAAAGTTAAATGTTTCAGAAGCTCGCAATTTTTTAAGTCAAGCTCAAATTTATGCAGAAAATAGTGGTTTATTAAGAATCGCAATGAAAATTAGTGAAGAACACGATAAACTTATTGCACAACAGCAAATTTGGAATTCTTATCAAATAAATGAAGTCCCACTTCAAAAACGAGTTGAGTTAGCAGAAATTGATAATTATTTGCAGACAATAGTTCATCAAAAAGGGATCGATCTCCCTCAAATGACAAACGATATTCCAGTTGCTTTTATTTTACTAAATGATCATGGAAAAGTGCTATTTTTTAGGTCTTTTACTTCATATTGGGAATTCGATAGAGAGATGTTAGCAGGATTTTTATCTGCATTTGATACAATGAGTGGGGAAGTTTTTTCTCAGACTTTGGAACGTGCAAAATTTGGAGATTTTAATGTAATCATAAATAAAATTACCCCATTTATGTTAGGTTATGTTTATCAAGGGCCTTCATTTTATGCTCAAAAGAAGATCCACCAAATTTCCCAAGAATTTATCGAACATAAAGATATTTTAATTGGTTTTTTTGAAGATAACCAAGATATCGTGCCAAGTACAGCTTCACATATAAGATTTGTAGATAGTCTTTGTGATAATATTCTGTTATCGGAATATTCTTCTATTTCGAAATCTACTTCTTTTGTTGAAAATTAAAATTTAAATCTATATAGGAGTATCTTGCACCTTTGTATAGATTGGTAACTTAAATTCTAATAATATTCACTAATTCTCTTGCAAAAATTTATCTGCACTATTTTATCCATTGCTTTTACTACATTTAAATGAGTGGATATGTTCAATAATCTGAGATCTGGTAATTATCTCATATTTATATCTATGTCGTAGGATACTTAACATATTTTAATATCTTTTTGTAAAATTTTGGTACAACAGAATAGAAATGAATGCAAATGATGGAGTTGGGAGCAATTTCAGCCAGTGCGAATAAGTTTTCAGAAATTAGTCCATTTTTTAAATATTGCTAGAATCTTATAAAATTACTCTAATTTTTATTTAATGATGCATTGATGTGCAAGTTAGACTGTCTCATAAAATTAGTTATCGTATGATTAGAAATACATAAATTGATTATAATTATAAACAAAAAAGTTGGTTTGAAATACTTTTTTGTATCGTTTTTATCAATTCATTTAAGGTAATGTTCATGTCAAATCTTCCGAAAATTTTTCCAGAAAAAGCAAAAGATAAGATAGAAAGACTTTTGACTGAAATGGATGAACTTCTTAATAAAGGGCAATTTCCTAAAGCACAAGAATTGATGAAAGAAATTGAAATTGTTCCCATTCTTTCAATGAAAAATAAGTTAAGAATTATACTCTCAAAAATCAAATTATTAAGATTTACTGAAGATTTTGAAGAAGGGATAAGAATTGCTAATGAAGCTTATTCATCTTCTATTGAATTAGGGGAATTTTATTTAAGTCTTAAAATTGGAATTGAACTTGCAAATATATTAGATAGAATGGGTGATTTCCAATCAAGTATGGATCTTTTAGAAGATCTTGAAATCTTAAATCAATCTCATTTTCAATCAAATCAATGTATTTTTCAGCAATTTCTTAGTGATATTCTTTTAGTTAGAACAACTATTTTGTGGCATATTGGAGATTTAAAACAAGCTTTATATTCAATATTAAAATCTATTGAAATTCGCAAAAAATTCTCATCTGATTTAGAAATAGCAAATGCAATTGCATTAGGTGGGATGATTTATTGTGAGATGGGAGATATCATAAATGGAATAAATTTTTTAAAGGAATCATTAGTTCTTCAACAAGAATTACATAATATACATTATTTAGGAATTTTGTATAACAATCTTGGATGGGTGTTTCGACTTCAAGGTGATCTGATTAAAGCCAAACATTATTTAGAAGAAAGCATTAAGATTAGAAAAGATCTTGGGGCAGATATTAATTTCCGAATTGAATTTGCTAATCTTGGTGTTATTTTACATCAAATGGGTAAATTTCAAGAAGCTGAGCGAAATCTTCAACAAGCTCTACTATTAGGAAAAAAAGTAGGAAATCCTGTTGAAATTGCAATATTTTTATATTACATTATTCATTTAATGCTGGATCAAAATAGAATCAGTGATGTCAAAAAATTTATTGATGAATTACAAATTTTAAGCGAAAAAACAGGAAATGAAAAAATTCATCAACGATTTTTGCTCTGTTATGCTTTATATCTAAAGAAAAATCCACGAATTAAAAATGTATATCGAGCCCAGAATATTTTCCGTGAAATTGCACATGATGCAATAGTAAAACATGAATTAACTGTTGAAGCTCTAATTAATCTTTGCGATTTATTAATTTTTGAATTAAAAATCTCTAATGATCCAGAAATTTTAGATGAAATTAACAGTAGCATATCAAATCTTCTCTCTATTGCTAAAGAAATTCGTTCCTATTATTTATGGGCTGAAATTAACTTCCTTAAAGCAAAATTGGCATTAATGAATTTTGATATCGTTAAAGCCAGGAAAATGTTCAGCCAAGCTCAAATGTTGGCCCAAGAACAAGGTTTAAGCCAGCTTGCAATTAAAATTTCCAATGAACATGATTATTTATTAGAACAAGAACAAATATGGGAACAATTCAAAAGTCACCCTCCGAAATATGATCAAAGACTTGAACTGGCTAGATTACATGAAAATTTGGAGAGAATAAAAAGACAAGGAATTATTGAAAATTCGCCTGTGCTGCCTGAAGAACCAATTATGATTGTTATTATGAATGAAAACGGACCAACGTTGTTCTCCCATTCATTCGGTCGAGAATTAAAGTTTAATGAGCAACTGTTTGGTGGGATTTTAGCAGCTTTTGAATCTTTTAGTACTGAAATTTTTAATGGAATGCTGGAACGGGCGAAATTTGGAGAATATAAAATCCTTTTAAAGACAATCTCTCCTTTTTTAATATGTTATATATATAAAGGTCAATCTTACTTTGCACAGCAAAATTTTATTCAACTGCTTGAATTAATTCAAAAAAGCAAACATATATGGAATCTTCTAATTGAAGCAATTGAAAATGGAAATTTGGTCTCAACTCATCGAATTCCCCAACTTGTCGAAGAAATCGAAAAAATATTTAATGGAATAATGAATTGAAAAAACAATTTTGATTTTTTCTTGGTCATTATTAATTGTTAATGTCTTGCTCTCTTAAAAAGACATAAAAAAAATAAAAGGTATATTCATATTCAACTTACGAAGTGATTTCAACATGCGATTTTTCTGCCCTCAACTTATGGATAATCCTCAAGAAACAGATAAAGAAACATTTTTAGCGCTTATGCTGAAAAAACGACCAGAATATGCAGTTCTTTGGGATGTAACTGGAGATGATGTAATCGAATTTAATCGTCGCGTTTGGGTTACACAATATGTAGTTATACAAGGCCAGACTGTATACTATTCTCAAGCTCGGCATTATGCCACTCGAGCTAAAGCTTTATTCAGTATTGAAAAAATTGTTTATGTTGAATCTGATGAAGAGTGGAGAGAATATCTTCCTGCTGGCGAAAAATTCAAGAAAATTCGTTTTTATGCTCCTGGAGTAGTAGGTGAACCCTCTGAAATTGCTTTAGAAGATTTTATTAATAAAATGCTTAAGATAAGACCACCATTTGCTGTAATTTGGGATGTTTCATTGAAAGAGGTTGAATACATATCATCAAGAGTTTATGTTACCAGCTATATGCCTGTAATTAATGATACTATTTATTATTCATATGGTAAGCATTTTGTCTATCTCGCTCAGAGAAAATTTAATATACCAAACAGGAAAAAAATATCAATTCAGCAACCATCATTTCTAGACGAGCCAATCAGCACATAAAATTAATAAAGATAATCGAAAAATTCGATTAAAAAATATGCTCAAGTAAACTAATCTACACTATATTTAAATGATAATAACTTCTGTTATCTTAGGTCTTTTTCTTTCAAAACACCTATTTTTTTTAAGTATTCTGTGATTATATGGCAGATTTCTTCATCAAACGATTCATAAATTGCTTGATTGCTTTTTTTTTGTTCAAGTGGGATTTTAAATTTTTTATAAAATAAATCCAAGCCTTTAATTGCCTCTTCTTCTAGATAATTTTTAACCATGTTGGGTCGAAAAAACGTAGTTAATATTAATTCATTTCGTTGAATTATACTAAGTTCAATATTCAACCCCCCAATAAAGATTCTGTTGATTTGCCCCACATTTTCTTCACCAAATAAAGCCAAAGCTGCAATGAACTGAGAAATTAAATCTACACGAATTCCTGGATCGACTTGGAAATTGTACAACACATCACCGGATGATCGTGAGATAACAATGCCAAGAACATACTTTTTTAAAATTTCTTTAATAATTTTACATTGTTCTTTCGGAATATTTGTTTTATATCGATCAAAAATTAAGATAGGTGTTGATTTTTCCATTCTTTCTACAATCCTTCTTCTTGTTTAAAAATCTCCACTGCAAGTTTATAAAACATATCTTCAACATTTTCACCTGTTTTAGCTGAACATTCCATGAATAAGAAACCATGTTTCATAGCAAAGTCTAATCCTTCTTGTCTACTTACTTCTCTACCAAGATCGATTTTATTGCCTACAAGTAATGTGGGGATTTTACCACAGTTATCGTCTAATTCTTGCATCCATTTTGGCAGATTTTCGAAGGTTCGTCTATTACTAACATCATAGCATAAAATTGCTGCACGGGCATCTCGATAATACATACCTCTGATTCGATCATAGAGTTCTTGTCCTGCAGCATCCCAAACGTTAATTTTAGCGGTAAATCTGTATGTTCCTCCAAAAAGTATATCACTTGATATATATTGACCTTTAATCTCTTTGCTTCCGAAATCCACACCTAAAGTGGTCTTTAAATCTTTTTTAAAATAATTATCTGTGAAACGAACTTTGATTGCGGTTTTTCCAACAGTAGTATCTCCAATTTCGATAATTTTCCATGAATAATTATTCCTAATTAATGCACGTGCTTCGGATTCTGCCCATTCTTTAATCGATGGTCCTGAAATTAAATTTGATTCCATTTCATCAATTTGCTTTAATTTAAGAATAAATCCTTCTGAATATGGATCTGTTGCCATTTTACTAAGGGCATCATGATTAATTTCTTCAATGATACCTGAACATGGAGAATTTAAAGTGGCGATTCCTGAATCAGTTGTAATTGCAATAAAAGGATCCCCTATTTTAAGTTCTTTTTCTGTAAGTAATTTTAATTCCACTGGGTTTTTCAGAAAAGCAAACCCAATTTGATCAATTCCAATAATTTTTTGTACTGGATCGATATAGATGTGTTGATATTTTGTATAATAAAGATGATCTGGAAGATTAAATCTTCCATCTGCAATAATAACCATTATAAAATACCCATCTCCAAATTTCCAATGGATAATTAACAATAGGTATTTGCTTTTATAATTGTTTGCTTTTTGTTTCTATTTTGTATTAAATAATTCGCATTTGTTTTGATCATATAAAAAGGATGGTGATGAATGTTAAGATATATATACTAAAAAGGAACATTAGTATTTAGGTAAAAATCATTTTACAATAGATGATTTTACCAAATTTGATCTCTCATAAAATAGGAAAAAAATTATTTCCTTATAAAAAGTGGCTTGCTATGCCCCATTATTCTCAACTTCTTAACTTTTCTACTGACATAGTAGATGAAATTTCGATCGAAGAAAATTTAGGCAAGATTCGCGCTTGTATTTCATGTGGGGAATGTACAGCAGCTTGTCCTTCTGGCAATTTCACTGCCTTACGAACGCGTGATGTTATACGAAAAGCGCTTTTTGGAATACATAAGGTGTTGGAAGACCCAGATATCTGGCTTTGTAGTACGTGTTTTACTTGTTTAGAACGTTGTCCTCGAACAATTCCTGTTACTGAAATAATTTTAAAACTCCGACAAATGGCGGTGAAGGAAGGGTATTTAATTGATCCACTCAAAGTTGTGATAAATAATCTGATTTTAAAAGGACACGCTGTTCCTCTTGACACAAAGTGGAGTATACTGCGAGATAAATTAGGCTTAGATCCAATTCCACCAACAATTGCTAAATTTCCTGAAGCACTTAATGAAATATCTATAATATTATCCGAAATCCGTTTTACAACGAGGATACCATTTCGGTAAGCGATTAAGTTGAGGTTTTAAATATGACTGAAAAACCAGATAGATTATCATTCTCTACACCTAATTTTGAATTAAATTATTCACTTTTTTTAGGTTGCGTTATTCCAAATCGTTATCCCATGATTGAGCGCGCTTCTCGTAAGCTCTTCGACCATTTGAATATTGGAATTAATGAAATGGAAGGTGCTTCTTGTTGTCCCGCTCCAGGTGTATTTCGCTCAGTAGACAAAGCGTTATGGCTTACTGTTGGAGCACGAAATATCTCGATTGCAGAAAGACATCACACAGATATTATTAGTCTTTGTAATGGATGTTATGGTACTTTACATGAAGTTAACCATCAGATAAAGCATAATGATACTTTAAAAAACAGAATTAATACTGTTTTAAGTAAAATTGGAAGAAAATTTGAAGGTAATATTGATGTTAAACAGATTGTTGAAGTCCTTTATTATGATTATGGGCTTGAAAATCTTAAAAAATTGATTACAAATCCCCTGGGGTTAAGAGTAGCGGTACATTATGGTTGTCATTTGCTTAAACCTTCTTCAATTAAACCTTTTACAGAAGATCCTGAAGATCCTCATTTTTTTGATGAATTAGTTGAAATTACCGGGTCAGAATCAGTTGATTATAGAAATAAAATAATGTGCTGCGGTGCAGGTGGATCATTGAGAACAGGCTCAAAAGAAAACAGTTTAAAATTTACCTTAACAAAACTTCGGAGTATAAGAAAAGCAAACGTGGATTGTATCGTAACCTGTTGTCCATTTTGCCAGCTGCAGTTTGACTTGGGACAGTTGGAAGTAAAAAATGAGTTAGATCCGGATGAAGATCCCTTCAATATTCCAGTTATATATATCAGCCAATTACTTGGACTTGCAATGGGATTAGATCCTATTGTTTTAGGTATGATAAAGCCCCTTGATATGAAAGGAATTTCTCCCTTTATTCCTTTTGATAACCTTTTACAAAAATTGTATCATGAAAACCGAATTAAAACCCCAAATCAAATAGAAAAGAAGTCTATGGAAAAAGATGATTAATATGAATAGCTTAAAAGAACCTAAAGTTGGGGTATATATTTGCCATTGTGGAAAAAATATCGCCGATGTAGTTGATATTGATGCATTAGTTTCAGAAATTTCACATTTACCTTTTGTTTCTGTCGTTAGAGATTATAAATTTATGTGTAGTACAGCTGGCCAAGAATTAATTGCTCAAGACATTAGAGAACACCGAGTTAATCGCATTGTTGTATCTGCATGCAGTCCATTGATGCATGAAGAAACATACAGGCAAGTTTTAAAAAATACAGGATTGAATGAATTCTATTTTGAACAGGCTAATATTAGAGAACATGTATCTTGGGTTAATATGGCTGATAAAGATGGAGCCCTCAAGGTTGCTTTAGATCATACAAAAATGGCAATTGCCAAAGTGGTTCATGATAAACCTCTTATTCGTCAAAAAGCTCCAGTGGTACAAAGAGCTCTTGTTGTTGGGGCAGGTATTTCTGGAATGTTTGCTGCTCTTGATCTAGCAAATAATTATCCTGTTACTTTAGTAGAAAGATTACCAACAATTGGGGGTCACATGGCTCAATTGGATAAAACATTTCCTACAATGGATTGTTCTGCTTGTATTATCACACCTAAAATGGTTGAAGTCGGTCGACATCCAAATATTGAACTATTAACATATAGTGAAATAGAAAATGTTGATCTAAATGTAGGAAATTTTGAAATCACCATTAGAAAAAAGGCTAGAAAAATAAATCATGAAATTTGCACTGGATGTGGTGTTTGTGCAAGTGTTTGTCCCGTCACAACCGCAAATGAATGGGACATGAATCTTGGATATCGAAGTGCAGCATATATTCCATTTCCACAAGCCGTACCAGAGCAGTATACAATTGATTCTAAGTCTTGTATTGAATGTGGACTTTGTGTTGTGAATTGTGAGGTTAAGGCTATAGATTTGTCACTAAAAGACGAGTTGGTTCAACGCACGGTTGGATCGGTGATATTGGCAACAGGAAATGATATTTATAATCCAACTTCTTTTGTACGCTATGGTTATAAAAAATATAAGAACGTTTTAACAGGTATCGAAATGGAACGAGTGATATCCAGTACAGGTCCAACTTTAGGGAAAGTTATCAATCCACAAACACATAAACCTCCAAAAAGTGTTGCCTACCTTCAATGTGTCGGCTCCAGAGACTTCCATGAAGGTGCACATCATTATTGTTCTCGTGTATGTTGTATGTATGCTATTAAACAAGCACGACAATTAAAAGAGAAATTTCCGAATATTGATGTTTCAATTATTTTTATTGATATTCGCGCTTTTGGGAAAGGTTATGAAGAATTTTATGAAATTGCTTCTCGAGATTATGGAATTCGGTTTATCCGAGGTAGAATTGGTGAAGTATTCCAAGATTATGATGGTTCTTTATTATTACAAGGAACAGATACATTATTAGCAGAAAAATTTGAAATTAGGGTTGATATGCTGATTCTTTCAACAGCAATTGAAGCACGGCGTGATGCTTCCGAAGTTGGGCACCTATTTGGAGTTCAGCAAACAGAAGATAGCTTTTTCATGGAAGCACATCCTAAATTGCGCCCAGTTGATTCATTATCTGATGGAATTTTTGTTGCAGGTACTTGCCAATCACCTCGAGATATTCCTGATTCTGTTGCTCAAGCAAAAGCAGCTGCTTCAAGTGCAAATAATTTTATGAGTGCTGGAGAAGTAGAGATCGTCCCGTATTTTTCTCAAGTCCTTACAGAGTACTGCTCTGGTTGTCGATCGTGCATTAAAGTTTGTCCATTTGATGCTATAACATTTAATGAGCTTGTCTCTAAAGCAGAAATAAATTCAGTAAAATGCAAGGGATGTGGGGCTTGCGCAGCAATTTGTCCTTCAAATGCAATTCTACAGAATCATTTCAGTAGAGAACAAATCATGGCCGAATTACAAGCATTACATCCATGGAATTTAGATTTATCAAGTAATAATAAAACCATTTCATCTTCTGGAGGAAAATAATGAATCAACAATTAATTATCTTTTGGAGTGAAAAAAAAAGTGAACCAATCTACTGATCAATTAAATCATCAAATATTGAGTTCTTCAGAAAAAAATTTTCCGAATTTTGAACCATACATTGTATGTTTTGCTTGTAATTGGTGTACTTATACAGGAAGCGATCAAGCAGGAAGAAGTCGCCTTCAAAGACCCGCAAATGTTAGAATTATTCGATTAATGTGCTCCGGTCGAGTTGAAATTGAATATGCAATTGAGGCCTTAAAACAAGGTGCAGATGGTGTCGTTATCGGGGCTTGTCACTTAGGAGATTGTCATTATTTACAAGGAAATTATAAAGCAGTTCGACGATTTGCAGTTGTTCATCGATTATTAGAGCAATTTGGGATTCATCCTGATCGCATTCAACTTTGGCATATTTCAGCCAGTGAAGGTGCAGAATTTACCGAAAAAATTAAAGAATATGTTTCACATTTGCGCAAGCTTGGACCCAATCCTATGAAATTAAAGAAACTTAATTATTTTATAAAATCGCAAATAAATAATTTTGATAAAACACCTAAACTTGAAAACATGGAGGAATCTTAATGAAGTGGCCAATTATTAAGACAACAATAAGGGGAACTATTCGATCTACATGTGTTGAATATATTCAAAAAATTTTTTATCTTGAATTTGATAGTAGTGAGTGCAAATTTTGTAATCAATGTATAAAAGCTTGTCCAAAAAAAGTGCTTGAAAAAGGTGTTTTCAATCGTAATTCTCCAACTATGAAAATAGATCGTTTACCCCAAATGAAAAATGCGAATGAATGCATTTTTTGTGGAACTTGTATGTATGTGTGTCCGTTTAATGCGATAAAACTAAAAATAAATCAAAATTTCATCGAGAAAGAAGATCTACAATTAGTAAAAGGGGGTATTCTCCCAAAATTTAAAGAATTGAAAGTAGGGAAGGTTGTTTTAACCGATCCAAACTTTACAACTCCATATTGGGAAAGGATAGCTGCTCAAATTCTTAGAAAAAGTTGATTTCATGATCTTTATAATATCAATATTATATAGAACATATTAATTTTAAAAATCCTTTTTTCTCAAAATTCAAATTTTTTCAAATATTCCCAGATTTGATGAATATGGCTTATGATCATTCCTCTTCTCATCCAATATTAACAGATTTAGATAAACTGATCTTAAAAGTAATTCAATTTCATAATCCTGATACTGTTTCAATGTCTTTACGAAATATTCAAGCACAATTAGAACAATATAAAAAAGATTTCCCTCAAGTGTTTGGAGATAACAAAAATCCTCCAAGTGTTTCTACAATTAGTAAACGTATTAAGTTTATGAAGGAAAATGGTATAATATTATATCCAACAACTGTAATTGATTGCTCTAAATTAGGATATAGAGAAATGATTCTTATTTTTATCAAAGTTCATTTTAATCGCCCAATAAAGGAAATTCTTGATGATTTATTGCAAATTCAAGAAATAAATGTAATTTATCAAATTTCAGGAGATTATCCAATATATTGTATGTCGAAATGCAGCGATAAAATGCATCAAATTGAGGTACTTGAACGTATAAAGCAAATCGTCGGAATTGAAGATCTAAAAACACATATTGTTATGGCAAAATCAAAAGAAGATATGCGTACTCTTATTGATATTTAAGATCAAGAAATAAAAAAACAAATCTACGCCATAAAAAGTAATATACAACATGGAAGAAAAAAAAGAGAAATAAGATAACAAAAATAATTCTATTGTTATTTTATTTTGATTGCTTCTCGGAGTGCACTGCTTTTATAACCAGTAGGGGCTTTTCCTTTATCTGCATATACAAATAATGCTGTATTAAATACCTTTTCTGCTACTTGAAAGACTAATGACACAATCATTATATAAACAAACAACGCACCAACAATTATAAGAATTATAGTAATTCCTAATTGATAAAAGAGAAACAATAAAACGCCTGCAATAATTATTCCTAAAAAGACAAAAAGGAATCTTAATGCTCCCAAACCGTAGTATCGAAGTATTGATTCTCCCCAAGTTTTCTTTAATGTTTGAGTTGACTTTTTAATCGCTTTAAACGGTGAAAGGTTGTAATACACCATTGCAGGTACAACAAAAATTGTTAAAATACTCCATAACATACCTAAAATACCTCTTAAAATAGATACTATGATTTGGCCTGCTTTTCCTAAGCTTTGAGCAAGATTATCTAGAAAATAAAAGAATAATCCTACAGTTGCAGAAAGTAAACTCCACATAAATATTGTTGGTATTCGTTTAATTGCAAATCCTAAACTTTCTCCGAATTTTGCATTCTTTCCTTCAAATCTAACTTTTGCTGTATACACAACACATACATTAAAAAAAGTTGAAATGAATGCCAAACCCAAATACGTGATAAAAACGAAAATATATTGAGTTGTTCCAATTAAAGCGGAATAGTCAGGATTTGTCGCCTTTAAGATCGGTATTATTATAGATGGCACTAAAAGTGCAACAGAATATAATAATGAGAAAAAGCTTGATAGTAGAGGATAAAGAAGTAGTTCTTTATCTTTCTTAATAACGCGGAAACTTAATTTTGTAAATTCCCACGATCGACTGAATACATTCATGGTAATTATTAGGTTTGAAATATCATTTAAAAATTTTTTAGACTTATCCGCACTTATTGGCACCTTAAAGATAGAGATAACAGAGAATTTTTAAATGAGTGATCAAGAATAAAGTTAGAAATTCGTCATTTTTCGTAGAAATATATTCTTTTTGCGTAATTATTCATATTGTGTAAAAGAATGAAAAAAAGGTATTTAATAGCATATTACCTTATTAAACAGTACTAGCTGACTTTAGTGCCTTTAATTAGGGGTGTCTAAAGAGATATATTCTTTTTTATCAGCAAAATGAGGTAGAATTATGGCGAAAGTAGCTTTCATGCAACTCGCTTCATGTTGGGGCTGTCATCAGTCACTACTTGATGCCCACTTGACCCTTTTACATGTACTTCCTGAATTAGAATTTGTTTATTGGCCTGCAGTGGTTGATTTCAAATTAGATGATTTGAAAAGATATCCTGACGGTTCAGTAGATGTTGGATTCTTAGAAGGGTTTTGCCGGACTGAAGCAGATGTTGCCAATGCAAAATTAATGCGGCAAAAATGTAAAATTATTGTGGCGATGGGCTCCTGTGCTGTATTGGGAGGAGCGCCAGGGATGGCAAATCTCTTTTCTCGAGAAGAGTTAGAAGCCCGAAAGTTTATGGATGAAGAATTTGTAGATAAAGGTTCAATGGTTCCAACAGAGCATGTTCCTAAAATACTAGATGCAATTCCTGATACACATGATGTTATAAAAGTTGATATTGATTTACCTGGTTGTCCACCTAAAACAGGTAATATTGTTGGCCTTATTGCAGCAGTATTGGGAGAAATTGATACAAAAGTGGATACTTCTAAAAATATGTGCGATGTTTGTCCATTACAAAATTGTTTATTAAATGAAAACAAGTTATGCTATGGGCCAATTACAGCTGCAGCTGATCCAATTGGACGGATTGCAGAAGGATATCCCGTCTTGGGTGAATTTGGCCTGACCCATGCTGTACATCAAGCAAACGCTGAAAAATTATTTTCAAGAATTATTAGCAAACCAATGGATCATTCAGAAGTTCGTCAATCTGTTGAAGCGCTTATGTTCATACTTGGCAGTAATCCTTTAGGATTTTTAGCTAAAAAAGCAGATCCTATACGAAAAATCCGATTAGATCCTGAAAGTCTTTCCATGAAATCAGTTTTAGATAAGGAAATAGTTGATTTCACTGCAAATGGCTATCCGGAAATTGTTAACCATATTATTGGGGCTGTTATGGCTGATCTCAAACAGAATCCAGAATATGATGATTCTGCAAAAACAGTTTGCAGTTCATGTGAAAGAAACTTAAAGGATAAAGAAGTTGTTCGTTATAAACGTGATTATGAAGGTTTTCCTGATCAGGAAACTTGTTTCTTATTACAGGGGTATGTCTGTATGGGGCCGTTAACTACAACAGGGTGTGGTGCGACTTGTATTCGAGCAAATTCACCGTGTTTGGGATGTTATGGCCCTGCTGCAAATGTTGATGATTATATTAGTAAAGCTACCAGCTATTTCCCATCAATTTGTACAGATACTACTGAAAACATTACTGCATTCTTTAAAGATACTGCCGGATTATTTGGACGTTTCTGTATCCCAACCAGCAAACTTGGGCATAAAATATCTGATTCAAAAATGGAGGATAAATAGATAAAGGTGAAATTCTCATGGTAAAAGTTGATCTTAATTTTAAACGCGCCGTCTTGGATAAATTGGTTGATGGTGACAAAATAGGCTATTGTTTTCAATGTGGAAAATGCAATGATGTGTGCCCGATTTCAGCACGTTGGGGTTCTAGATACAATCCTCGCGATATAGTTCTTTTTTCAGCATTAGGATATAAAGAGGCATTAGTCAATGCAGTCGTCAAAGATCCCTTTATTCTCTGGGGCTGTACTACATGTGAGACATGTGATGAAAAATGCCCAGCAGAAATTCCAATTACAGATATCATTTCTATGTTGAAAAATCTTGCAGTATCTCTTGGTGTTACTCCTGATTTTTATCCAAGTTCTACCTTGCAAATAATGGAACATGGTATGGCAATTCCAGTACAAGCTGCAGTTGAAAAACGAAGAGAAAAGCTAGGAATTGGTGTTGCTCCAGAAATCCCTGTTTCTGAGGTTCAGAAAATCATGCAGGCAACTGGGATTGAAAAACTTGTAAAAAAGGAGGAAAGTGCATAATGACAGAATATTTACTATTTCCTGGATGTTTTATTCAAAATCGAATTCCTTTTATCGAAGCTTCGGCTAAATTTGTTTTTGAACAACTAGGAATTCAACAATCTGCTGCTAAATTTGGGTGCTGTCCCAATCCTGTCGGATTAAGATTTGTGGATGAAAAAACTTGGGCAGCTCTTGGCGCTAGAAATATTGTTGAAGCAGAAATGGAAGGAAAACCAATAATGTCGCTATGTAATGGTTGTTATCAATCATTATCTGTTGTTGACCATGATTTAAAACACAATACTAAACTTAAAGATGATGTAAACGGTATTTTAGCTGAAATTGGAAAAGAATATCGCGGGACTGCGAGAATTGAGCATTTTGTGAGAGTTCTACATGATGAAGCGGGTTTAGATCTCATTAAAAGTAAAATAACTCGTCCATTAACTGGGTTAAAAGTTGCACTTCACCCCGGTTGCCATTACGCGCGACCTTCTCATATTTTGCATGGTGAAGATCCATTCAATCTGACTTATCTTCGCGATTTAGTCGAAGCAACAGGTGCTACAGTTGTTGATTATCCACAAGAGGACTTGTGTTGTGGTAATGGAGTTCGAAACTCAGATCCTTATACTGCAAATACAATGCTTAAAGCAAAAATAGATGGGGCACTTTCAGCAGGTGCAGATTGTTTTGCTGTTAATTGTCCTGCATGTTTCCAGCAAATGGATGCTGAACAGCGTAATTTGAAAGAATTAGCAGAAGAAGGTCAAGAATATAAATTTCCCACGTTCTATATCACAGAATTATTAGCAATGGCTATGGGAAAAAGTCCAAAAGAAATTGGTGTGAATTTTCACCGAAATAAAGGAAAAGAAGCATTAGGAAAGGTGGGATTATAATGAGTCCAGATAAAGTTTATGAAGTTGAACCGGTTACTCGGTTAGAAGGCCATGGTGGATTAAGATTAGTAATGTCAGAAGATGGAAAAACAGTAAAAGATGTACAATTCAATATTACTAGCACCCGATTTTTCGAAAAACTATGTGAAGGTCGTTTTGCTGAGCATGTTCCCAGAATTACAAATCGGATATGCGGGATATGTCCCGTTCCACACCATTTAGCCGCTACCAAATCCGTAGAAAAAGCATGGGACGTAGAAATTCCGACTGCAGCATATAAATTGAGGCAATTATTTATCAATGCTAAACAATATAGTTCACATTTGCTTCATTTTTATGCATTAGCCGCTCCAGATTTTCTATATGGCCCATTTGCTCCTGCAGCAAAAAGAAATGTTGTTTCAGTAATTAAGGATATGCCTGAAGTTGGTGCTATGGCATTGAAAATGATGGATTTTGGACAAAATATTTGTGCTGCAATTGGAGGAAAAGCTGTTGGACCAATAGCTGGAATTGTTGGTGGTATGCGCAATCCTCTTTCGTCAGATCTGCGAGATGGTTTTATTGCACAGATTCCAGAGCAATTGGAATATGTTAAAAAAACTGTAGAAATTGCTAAAAAGGTAGTTACTGATTATTGGGATGTAATTGCAAATTTAGCTGTTACTGAGACATATTATTGTGGTGTAGCAAAAAAGGTAAATGGTGAGCTTGTTCATGAGATTTATGATGGAGACTTGATTTTTGTTACCCCTGAAGGTGAGAAAAAAGTATATGATCCTCAAAATTATCTTGAAGCGATTGGAGAACATGTTCCTTCCCATTCATATGCTACTCATACCTATTATAAACCAGTTGGGTATCCAGACGGGATTTATCGAACGAATTCTTTAGCTATGATTAATGCATGTGATCGAATGGCAACACCTATAGCTGAAGATGCTCGAAAGGAAATGATAAAAGCATGTTTAGGAGATAATGGAAAGGTTATCCACAATACATTTGCTTACCATTGGGCACGTATTGTAGAAACTGTCGAAGCTTTTGAGTTATGTGTTCAATATCTTAAGGATCCTGAAATATTAAGTACTGACATTAAAACTCTTGACGTGCAACCAAAAGCAGGGCGTGGAGTTGGAATGGTGGATGCACCGCGTGGTAATTTAATTTATGACATGACTACAGATGCAGAAGGAATTTGTCGCAAGTTGAATATTCTTGTAGCCACAAATCACAACATTGCGGGTATTGAAAAGAGCGTGAAACACGCCGCCCAGCAGATCTTTGAGCAAGATGCATTATCTAAAATAAAATTGCCTGATCCTTGGCTCAAATAAACTCAGATCTTTTATAAACTTATAAAATGAGGTAATATTATGGTAGAAGTTACTGATAACATTCTCAATCTGCTCGAAATGGTAATTCGCTGCTATGATTGCTGACTTTCATGTGCAGCTCATATAACCATTGTAGATTCTGATGGCACTGAACGTGTTATTCGGAAACTCGAAGTGGATTGTGGATAAAACATTAATCGCCCTACTCAATGCATTTTTCTCACAAACATGGGAGAAGAAGAAGAGACTTGTCCAAGTTGGGCGAAAAAATCAAATTTTGGTTTGAAAACCTTTTTTTCATCTTTTTAAATTTTGTTTAGCGAAGTGAAATTTATTGAAAGTAAAGCTAATATGTTTCCTTTTATTTACAAAAATGACGAATCGTGTCACATTCCTCTCCTAATCTAACTTTAGAGCACTGGCAAAATGTACTTCATATTATTACCAAAAAGATTTATGAGCCATGTCAAAAACATAATGTGGAATGGATAATCACTGGTTCTACGGCTTCAGCCCTTCAAAATTGTTCCTTAAAACCTGAAAACATTGATATTCTTGTTAAAAATCCAGAATCTGTTAATTTTATTGCTGATCAATTGATTTGCTTTGAAATGAATGAGAAATCATTTTTAGATTCGACTCAATGGTTGTCTTCTTGCAAAAATCGAGTATTTGTATTTGATAACAAAGAACGAAATGAAATGTGGCATATGGGTCGTTGGATTATTGAAGATATGAAAGTTGAAGTTGCTTATATTCAATCGCAAACAACATTAGATGAATCTCGAGAAGCGGGTTATATTTGGGAAAACGGTCCTGATATGTATCCACATGTAAAGAAAGTGTTTTTTTTTGATTTTAAGCTTAATGTTGTACCTTTAGAAATTCAGCTTTCTTCTTTATTCTTTCGTAGAATGATGGATCGGATTAGTAGAATTGCATGCCTCTTCCAAAAATATGGGTATGACGAAAATCTTCTAAAATTGGCATTAAAAACTTCTCAAAAAGTTCAATTTGATTCAATATTAGCTAATGTTCGTTATTAAATAAAAATACGAATCTTTCATTATTTTCATGATTTAGTATATAATAACAATAAAAAAATCATTTTGATATAAAATAGTAATATCAGAAACCAAAAATATAAGAAATACATAACTATAATTGGGCGATGATGATTATAAAAAGAAACCAGAATTGGTATATTTTTTTCATCTCGATGTTATTAATTCCACAAATCTATCCCGTGGCTGCAATTTCAGAATTAACAGAAGATGATTCACCAAAAATTGCATGGAAATATTGGAATTCTAAAGATCGGTTAAATAATGATTCAAATTGGATTGAACATCCTGGATTAAAACAAGCACCCCCTTTAAATTCTGCTGGAATTCCCATTTTACTCGATAAAGCGGAAAATAGTTCTTTTACCTTTGGTGTTTTAGCTGATCGACAAGTTTATGTATACATAGAAGTAGAAATTGGTGATTTGAATCTTTATATTCTTTCGTCAACTGGAGAATTATTATATAATTCTTCAAATTATGCTGGGTATAATGAATTCATCACATTTACTCCGAATGAAAATGAGAATATTGTGATTAAAATTATTCATCCTATAGAAGATTCCACTGAAATCGCACAAGGATTGCTGTATATACGGCAAAATATGGTATTTTCTGGAACTAAAATGCAATTTTTTATGAATGCAACATCAGAAAATTATTCTACGCTATACTTTCGAGTTGATCAAGATTTTGGGGGCATCTGTTTAGATTATCCTAATTCATTAATTCTTCAAAACCTAACTATTTTTCATAGTACCAGATACTTAGAACGCGATAATTTTTATTCATTTTTAGTATATGAAGACTCTTATGAACTTACCAATCCAACAGATTTAGTAAAAGTAAATAATCAAAAATACCCTGGTTTGCAAACATTAGAATGGGCTTGTCAGAAATCAGCATTTTCTGAACCAATTCTTGATTTTGCAGTAAATAATTCTAATAATTTTGAAAATATCTCAGGATTACTTCCTTATAAACCAGAATTGGGTTTGGTTGAATTGGGTACGGGCTTTCCAGCAGGAACTTATTTGACTTTATCTTCAATACAAGGCTTTGGCATAGTAAATATCACAATATATCCTGTAAAAGGTGAAGAAATATTACAAGAAGATCCTATTAATGATGATTTAACAGAAACTACAGGAACTACAAACAATCCTTCTAATTCTGTTATATCTGAAATTCCAGAACGCGCCTATGTTATAGGTGGAATCAGTATTATTGGCATTATTTTCTTTTCATGGAGCGCTTTAAAAAAACGAAGATCTTTTTTCACTTAAAAGGTCAAGATTAATGACACCAGATTCAATCGTATTATTCTTGATCTTTTGCTCTCTTTGGATTCGTGCACTTTTTTTTAAATTGAATATTATATAATATATGCAAAATTCATCCAAGCAGAAATCAAATCGTTCTTTTTCAAATAATTCCCAAAATATCGTATTAAAAATCTTTAATCCAAGCAAATGGGAAAGAACTGCTATTGTTCAATGTGTCATCCAGTGGGATGGAGAATTAAAAAATCTTCAAGTATATACCGAAAATAATGAAGAAATTACGGCACAAATTCAAGAACAATCACCAAATAGGTGGTTTTTTAGATTTGTCGCTGAAAATATCCCTTCCCTTTCAACAATCAATTACATTATAAAGCCTATGGATCGATCTGCAATATTTCTACCTCCTGATGAAGGATTACTTGATGGTAATGATTATTATTTAGAAAATGATATTATGCGCGTGGTTCTTGAAGAAGAAGGATATATTACCATAATGCATCGAGAAGATAAGTCAGATGATAGTGAGTCTGCTGAAAAAATATATGCAATGGGAGAAGAATTAACTGAGGGATCTATTTGGGCTGGTGAATCATTTTATAACTTTTTGCAAATGAACCAATTTTCAATAAATTCTATGGCGATAAGAGAATTTACTGATTCAAAATTAATCGAAGCGAGCGATTTTGTCGGAAAAATTGAAGTAAAATATAAATATCAAAATATTAATGAACGTCTTATTCCGATAAAAATGCAATTCTCGATTCAAAAGGGTGAATCTCCTTATATTAGCTTTGTTTTCACCATTCCAGAAGAATTTTTGGTGAATTCACTTAAATTTACTGTATTTAATCCAATTCCATTTACTGCATGTGAATATTTATTGAAAGAAAAATATGCAATATTTTGGAATAAAGATCTTCAAAGAGGATTAGTATTTTTACATGAAAACATCAAAAAAGTTATCGATCTATCGAAAATAAATTCTAAGAACACTAAAAATTCTAAAGTAATTTTTAATGTTGAAAAGAATTTCTTTAAAACTCTAAATGGTAATTTTTCATATGCATTAATTCCTCTAAAACCTGAAGATTTTGATGATGGAATTCCATCTGAAGATGTAATCCAAAAATTAGTCTTTGATTTCTATCATCCTTTTATTGTTGAAATCTAATCAGTTGAATGTTAAAAAAGATAAAAGAAAAATTCATGTTGTATTTTTTCCTAATTTTTAATAGAGATCATATATAGTAACATTTGATATAATATGTGTTTAGCTATTCCCGGGAAAATTTTAACACTAGAAGGTACAAGTGCGCTTGCGGATTTTGATGGTACCCAAAAAAAGATAGTTACTGCCTTGTTACCCCGAGTAAAAGTGGGCGATTATGTAATTGTCCATGCGGGCTATGCTATTGAAACAATCAGCCAAGAGGCCGCGGCGGAATCCATTGCGCTTTGGCGAAATATGATCTCTGATGGTCTTATAGATAAATCAAATTATGTCTGATTTTAATTAATTCAGCTTGATTATATTTGATTTTATCTGATTTATGTTGATTTATATTGATTCTTTTTTATTAAATTCGATCTAAATTTACTAATTTCATTTTTTTTGGTATTTTGCCGCAGCAATAGCTATTTGACCAACAGAAATTCCTGCATCTCCAGGTGGAACCATCCTATGCATCAAAAATTCCAGACCTGCTTTTAATATTTCTTCATTTAATATTCGGGTAATAATTTCATTATAAGCAACTCCTCCGGTAAATCCTATTTTATTTATACCTTTGGATAAGGCTATTTTGGTTGCCTTTCGAGCAAAAATACGAGCAATCATTTCAACCAGATATCGAGCAATTTTTCTTTTATCTGCTTCATGTAACTTATTTTTTTGACTCCAGACGAACAACATTGTATCGTAAATCATTTCATCTATATTTAATTTATTCCCATCTGTATATTTAGAAAGATCTTGAAGAAAATCGAAATTCTTTGCATGTCCTTCGTTTTTATCCCAAATGAAACCTTCTAAACGCATAGCCGGTTCTCCGCGGTATGTTCTTAAGTGGCAAACATCGAATCCAGCGGCAATAGCGTCAAGGCAGCGACCAAAACTGGAAGTAAGTGGTACTTTTCTGAAATCTTGAGTTTTATTCTTATTTGTTTGGTGAATTTGTTCAATTTGTCGAAATATATATTTTGCTTCCATAGTTCCATGTGAAAGAAAATGTGAGAAAGGAAAACGGGATTCCCATTTATTTAAATTATCAAGTTCTCCCCTTTTAGCAGCTACATTCAAGATAAGCGACATTAACATTCTATCTGGGTATTTCGCGCAGAGATCTCCACCGATCATTGGAATTGGATTTATCCAAGCCATTCGAGAAACAGAAAGATAACCTCCAAGAAGTATTTCTCCCCCCCATGCATTGCCATCTATGCCATATCCAATTCCATCAGCAGCAATTACGACTATTTCTTCATTAAGAGGTAATTTGTGATCAACCATTAATGAAGCCAAATGTGCGTGGTGATGTTGCACTGAAATTATTGAATTACTCAGTTTATTATGGTAAATTTTTGCTAATTTAGTGGATTGAAACAATGGATGAAGGTCATGAACAATGGTGTGGATTTCATCTGGGTTTATCTGTAGTAAATTTTGCATATGTGAGAGAGCTTTATCTAAAAACTCAAAAGTTGCCAAATTATTTACATTACCAATATGTTGAGTGGGAAATATACGGTCTCCCCTTGAAATTGCTCCAGTGCTGTTTAATTCTGCACCAAGTGCTAAAATACTTCCTTTTTTTGTTGGAAAGGGTAATTTAAAGTATTCTGGGACATATCCTCTCGATCTTCTAATTAAAAGATGGTGGTTCATTACAGGCCGGATAACCGAGTCATCACAACGCTGATAAATTTCCCGGTTATGAAGATAAATTTCATCCGCAAGTATTCCTATCTCTTGAATTATTTCTTCATTTGTAATAGCCATTGGATGTGAACTTACATTACCACTTGTGAAAATCAGAGGGATATTTCCTATCTTTTCAAATATATAATAATGAATTCCCATATAAGGAAGAATTACTCCAATATTTGGCAAACCTGGAGCAATATTTTCAGGAAGATGATGTGTCTGTGTATTTAATGATAATTTAGGTAGTAATACGATTGGTCGTCGAAAAGATCTAAGTGCTTGTAAAGATGAAGATGAAACATTAAAATATTTGTGAATTGTTGATTCATTGGGAAACATGACTGCAAACGGTTTAAATTTGCGATCCCGCTTTCGTTCTCTTAGAGAAGCAATAGCATTTTTATCATCTGCACGACAAATTAAATTAACCCCGCCGATTCCTTTTAAAGCAATTATCTTCGAGTTTTTAATATGCTCCACAATTTCATCCATTATTTTTTGTTGCGAGATCTTTACGATTGGAGTATTGGGAAAATAATGATAATAGAATGGACCACATTCAGTACAATTGAAAGTTTGTGCATGAAATCTTCGATTATCTGGATCATTATATATTTTGTTGCAAAAATCACAAAAAGAGAATATATCCACCGTGCTATTTTCTCTATCATAGGGGAGTGCGCGCATAATTGTAAACCTAGGTCCGCATTCTGCACAAGCAATAAAAGGGTATTCATAAAATCTAGTAGATATGGAATTTTTGAATTCTTTTAGACAAGATGTACAAATTGCGATATCTGGAGGTAAAGTCAATCCTTTTCCTGTTCCGGGGTTGCTTGGAATAATTTTTAATTGTGAGTAATCAATATTTGGATGTGGAACTGCTTCCATCAGTTTAATCTGTTCGATAAAAGCAATTGGTGGAATATTTTTCTTAAGGTTTTGGAATAATTCTTCAAATTGAACATTTTTATTCAATCGTTTTAAATGTAATGTAATCCCAAGATTGCCAGTATTCTGAATCGTTCCTGCAATTGGATATTTTGAAAGAAAATTAAAAAGAAAGGGTCGAAATCCAACACCTTGTACTATCCCTGAAATTACAATATCAACAAAATCTGCTTGTGAAAATGCTTTTGTGCTCATAGTATTCTATTCACACTCAACAAATACGGGGTATTAGTTCGCCCATGGGTTTCTCTACAATACGTTTACCCCCTAATGGGGTTTCCATAATTACCATACCTGGTTTCTCTGCTTTAACTTCTCCAATCAATACAGCATCACGTCCTGAAGTTGTTTGCTGTAATTTTGTAAGGACTTCTTCAGCGTATTCTGCTTCTACACAGATGATAGCTTTTCCTTCATTTGCGATTTCTAGTGGTTCTAAGCCAAGAATGTCTGCAATAGATTGAACTTCCCTTTTTATGGGGATTTTATTCTGTTCAATCCAAATACTTACATTCGATTTATATGCCCACTCATTTAATGCTGCTGCTAATCCTCCACGTGTAGGATCTTTCATGGCTTGAATACCTGAAGTTGTTTCAATAATGGGAAGAAGATCAATAAGACAACGTTCATCTGATTCAAGAGGTGTTTCCAATGCAAAATTTTGCCGTTGTGCAATAAGGGCTGCTCCATGGTCCCCAATGCTGCCCGTAAGAATTATTTTTGATCCTGGTTTGCAATTTGCATCAAAAATATGGCGATTTTTAGGTTTTATTCCAATTCCAGTTGTTGCAATAATAATATCTTTTAACGCACCTTTAGGTAATACTTTAGTATCTCCCGCTATAATTGCAACATTTGCCTGTTTTGCAGTCTGATTAAATGATTTGATTATTTTATCCAGTAATCTAAATTTTGTTCCTTCTTCAATGAATATTGTTGATGTTATTGCTAATGGATGGGCTCCCATCATTAATAAATCATTTACTGTGCCAGCCACAGATAAACTTCCCAAATCTCCTCCAGGAAAGAAAAGTGGTTCTACTGTGTGACCATCTGCGGTGATCACAATCTCTTCAGTTGAATTTTTTAAAGGAATAGTCGCACCATCATCATATGAATCAACACCAATTCCATTATCAATTTTCTTAATGAGGATTCTATCAGTAATAAAATGAATAAGGTGGTCTTGCATAATTCCACCACCCCCATGTCCGAGTTGAACAATCTCGTCTATTTTTTGTTTTTCCAAGTTTTTTACACCTTATGTTAATAATAGAGATAAAGTTAACTCATGAAAAAATTTTCTTAATATCTTGTTTTATTATCAGATAACCGCATTTTTATTAATGGCATAACCTTAAAATTAACTATGGATATATCTGAAAAATATTCCCACATTCGCCAAGAATTATCTTCTATATTCGAGAACAAGCCCAAGTTTTTGTTACTAGGAATCGGAGAGAATAGGATGGGAGATGATGGTGCAGGACAGTATATTAGTTTTTATCTTGATGAATATAACAAATATTCCAAGATTGCAATAATAAATGGGGGTATTACTCCAGAAGAACGGTTGGATGAAATTATTCAATTTCAACCCGAATTCATGTTGATTTTGGATGTCATTGATTTACCTGCACCTGCCGGAACTGTAGATTTATTTGAAGAATCACGAATGCAAAACTATTTGCCAATTTCATCCCACAGTATGCCACTTCCTGTGTTTGTAGATAGATGTCGACAATATATTCCAGAGATTCAAATGAAATTATTAGGTATTAAGCCTTATTCTTTAGAATTTTTAGATCATTACTCTTTATTTAAAGAAGATATCTATGATTTGGATGAAAAAGAAGCAAATCCAAATATTCCCTTTTATGATTTTAATTTGACTAAAGAAATGAGGGAAATATGTGATAATCTGGTGAAGATATTTGCTGAACTCTTTCAAAAATATTATGAAATAGATAATTTTGAAAAAAGATAATTCAGAAATTAAAAAATTTTAAAATAAAAAATATAAAATCAAATAAACAAAAAAAAGAGATATGTAAGGTGATTAGATGCGTAAAAAAGCCGAAAAGCCACCTCGGATAAGAAAACGTCATTTTCGTAGAGGATGGCGGCATACTCACGCGCAATTAAATCAACTGCTTATTAAATCTTTTTTATCTTCTAAAGAAAAACACAATTCTGCAGAATGGCACGAGAGCAATAGTCAAAAATATTTGGAAATTAAAGCATCTGATTATTATTCTCTTGGTCTTATTGAAGGAACGGAATTAGGTTCTAAAATTCGCGCTTTAAAAATTATAATAAAGGCAATTGCTGCAAAAACCCGACATTCTGGCTATGATTATAATCGATTCTTAGAAATGGCGCACGAATATGAAAATTCTATTCCAGATGAATATTTGAGGGACAGTGAAAAAATCGGTACTTTTATAGATGAAGTTCAAGGAATGGCTGACGCACTCAAAGGTATTACCTTTGAAGATGTTTTTTTACAGAATTGCTTTATTGATATTGTTTATGGAGAATTGATTCCATTCGGTGCGAAAATTCCTCAAGATTACGAGTTTGGTTGTACATCTATTGGATTTTATCAAAATAAGCAAATAATTGAGCAACCTTCTATTTTCATTGGTCAGAACTTTGATTTCAACCTTACTTTCAAACCAACCCTTTCTTTTGTGTTGCATAAGGTGGCTCATCATCCACGCATTTTTAGTTTAAGGATGGGAGGCATGTTAGCATTGCCAACTGGTTTGAATGAATGGGGACTCCGTACATGTATAAATGTTGTTAAATCTACCGTTTCTGCAGGGTATACTATTCCTTCTGGTGTTTTAGCTCGTCTTATCTTCACATATTGCTTTGATACTGAATCTGCATATAAAATGGCTTATCAACAACCTGCTTCTAATGGATACAACTTAATGATTGGTGATTTTCGGCAATTAGTAGTATGTGAAACACTACCTCAAGAACATAATCGATATGATATAGAATCCTGGTTTGTTACCTCAAATACCTTTATTGATGCAAAATTTCAGCAATATTTGCTGTTACCAAATTATTCAAAGGAACGTCAGCGCGTAGCAGAGCTAATGGCTGAAGAAACTTACCAATCTGGTGTTCATATAAAAAGTATTTTGGAAATTCTTAGTAAAAAACCCATAATTTGTCGAAATTCGCTTAATGTAGCAGAGTCGAGAACACTTGCTTTTATTTCTAATGATTATTTTGGATTGGGAAATCCTGCTGATCATCCATGGGGTTTTATCCCTATAGAAGCAAAAGATTCAAAAAAAAAAGAATTTCATTAAAATAATCTTTAAATTCCTATTAACTTCTTGAGAATTCTCAATATATATTGATCGTGTTATAATTCTTTAAATGTAAATGCAATTTTACATGCGCCTTCATGGGAAACCATGCATGGACCGATCGGGTGTTGTGGAGTACAAGATTTCCCAAATAATGAACATGCTTTTGGTGGTATTTTTCCAATTAATACCTCATTACATGAACATCCAAGTGGCATTTTAGGGTTACTTTCCACTTTAATTCCGAATTTACGCACTGCATCATATTCTTGATATTCTTTGCGTAGTTCATATCCACTTTGTGGTATTTTGCCTATACCTCTCCAAAAACTGTCTTTTACTTGAAAAACTTGAGATAGAAATTGCTGAGCTTTAATATTTCCTTCATATTTTACAACCCGTGTGTATGTATTTTCAACAGTTGCTCGATTTTCTAAAATTTGTTGAAGAATTCCATGGATTGATATGAGCATATCATTCACACCAAATCCACTTATCACCATTGGGGAATGATACATTGATGCATAATGAACAAAGGGTTTTGCCCCAATTATGGCACACACATGACCTGGAAGAATAAATGCATCAATATTTAAATGAGGAATTGACAAGATAACATCCATGGCTGGTGGTACAAGTTTGTAAACACAAATAATACTAAAATTTTTAGGCGGTTTCATTGCAATTTCAAAAGCAATTAGTGGAGCAGTTGTTTCAAATCCAATTGCAAAAAACACTATTTCTTTTGATGGGTTCTGTCTGGCCATCTCTACAGCATCATGAGGGCTATATACTACTTCTACTTGGGCACCTTGAGCTTTAAGTTCAAGAAGTGAATAATTTGATGAAGGAACCCTCATCATATCACCAAAAGTGGTTAAAATAACGTTATCACGCCTACATAACTCAACAGCAATATCAATATCAGATGCAGGGCACACACAAACAGGGCAGCCAGGACCAGAAATAACACGAATGTTAGAAGGAAGTAAACTGCGGACCCCATTTTTTGCAATTGTATATTCATGCGTTCCGCAGATATGCATTATAGTGATAGATCGATTAAGTTTAGCTGCGTCTTCATGAATTTTTTTTAAAATATCTCGACTTAAGCCGATATCGTCAACATCTGAGACATCTTTGGGTTCAACCATATGATTATTAATTACACGCCGCATAAATCTCTTTGGAAAATTCTAAATTTATATGTATTATCAGTAGAGAATTAAAAAAAGGGCTCTCTAAGATAAAGATTATTCTCCAATTTCTAAGCCCATGCTAATGGTTGAATAGAACTTTCCTTTAATATAAAGAACACGTGAAATTCGACCTTCTTCTATAAATCCCATCTTTTTGTAGAGATTAATTGCTGCAGTATTATCTTCACGCACTTCTAAATTGATTTTTTTAACAATATTGCTATTATATGCCCATTTTATCAAATATTTCATTAAAGCTTCGCCAATTCCCAAACGCCAGTATTTTTTCTTAACTGAAATTCCCAAATTTCCTGTATGTTTAGTTCGAGGTCGATTTCCACAATGAATATCTGCCAAAGCCACGATTTCATTATCAATTAATGCCACTACAAAGATATTATTCTGTGTTATATTTATTTTTGAAATGAATTTTCTTTCATCATCGATAGTTTTATCAAATTCTCCTGGTCCAAAGGTTAAGTTGTCGGATTCACCAGCAATTTGATTAATATAATCGAGAATTGCTTTAGCATCATCAGAAATTGCTGGCCTAATAATTAAAGTCTTTCCATTTCGTATTATTACTGATTTTGATTGGTACATGACATTCTATAATTGAAAAGATGAAAAAAACATTTCGTTTTAATTCCTTTTTGCATTTCAAAATAAGAATTTATTCAGAACTATGATATTTATCCTTTAAAAGAAAATACTTAATTGCTGGAATAATTAATATCTCCTTTTTACCATTTTTGTGGCTCTTATCTTGCGCCAATTCTATTGTTCTTTCTTCTTTCCATGATATGATAAATCCTTTATCAAGATTGAATTGTTTCATAAATTTTTCTATTCCCTTGGTGTGAATATTCCCAAATTTTATCTCAAATGGCATAATTTCTTTATTCTTGCTAATTAATATTGCATCAACTTCATTTTGTTGTGAATTTCGCCAGAAAAATTCTGCTTGAAGCAATTTAATTATGATCCATTCAAATACTCTAGATTTTGATAAGATATCTTTACGAGAAACAAGATCAACAGAAGCTATACTGGGATAATAGCGTTTTTTTTTTCTTTCGATTTTTCGTTGATCTTGAGAAAAATTGTAAATTTTTTTAATTAAGAAGGAATTTTCGAGATATGAAAGGTATTGGGAAATTGTTTGTCTTGTTCGTCCAAGATCTGCTGCCAAGTTACTTGGTTCAATTATTTGACCTGGGTTGTAATATATTAACTTTAGTAATGATTCTAAAAGAGAAATATCTCGAATATTGAAAGAGTAAGGTATTTCTTTAAACAGAATTTTCTCTAACAAACTCTCTTCTAAGTATTTTTTTATTATGTCTTTATCTGTAATTCCCACAAGTTCAGGAAATCCTTGTGACAGCATAAATTCTTGCCATAGTGATTGTAAATCATTAAAATATAAAGAAATTGGAGAATAATCATCTACTTTTTTTCCTTTAAAAGCTAAATATTCCCTAAATGATAATTGTTCAATCTTAAATAAAAAAAGTCGCCCTGCTAAAGTTTCTTTTGATGATCTTTTTATAAATAGAGATTCTGAACCTGATAGAATTATTTTTATATTTGGATAGAGATCGTAGAATGTTTTAATTTGATTTTCCCAATTTTTCATTTTCTGAATTTCATCCAGGATTAAGAAAACTTTATCATTTTGACAATCAATCTCTGTTAAATTTTCAAATTCTGAGATAATTATTTCTAAGCTTTTGTTTTGAAATTCATCAAACGAGAAATACAGTATATGCCGAGTCGAAAACCCTTTAGAAATTTCATTTTGGATTATTTTCTTCATTATCATGGTCTTCCCAACACGACGAAGACCGATCAACGCAATTATCTGCTTCATTGGAAGGAATTTTTCAATTTCTTGAAATATTTCTCTGTATTTAAATTCAATATTGAAATTGGATGGATCTTTCCACCAAGGATTTGCTCTTATCATATATTCTGAGATCTCAATCATTTTAATCAAACGGAATATTTATTGGTTTTATAATTCTTATTTTTGTGTTATTTATAGTTAACATAATTTCTAATTTTGTGTTAGATATATTTAACAAAAAACAAATGATTATGTTAATCATAAATAACATAAATTTCATAAATAAATAATTAAGTTTTTTTAAAAATCGTGTTCATTTAAAAGATTTAAAATTCAAAGGTTTTTGGAAAGAAAAATATGAAAAAAAATTTAATTTTTTACTTTCATCTTTAAACTGTAAATTGATTTGTTGGTTCTTCATCTTCACAAGCATTATAACATGAATCTACGAAAATGCATCGATATCCTTCTTGTTCTATCTCAATTGTGCAATGTTGACTGTATGGAGCAAGCTTATTACGAATAGTTTCTCTCAAAGTTGTTATCTCTTCTGGATTACACAATGTTGTAACTGCATGAAGTGTTATTATATGATTTTCTCCATCAAGCGACCAAATATGAAAGTCATGAATATCTGAAACTAAAGGAATGGTCTTAAGCTTTGCAATTATTTCAGCAGATTCTTCGTCGAATGGGTTTTTCATTAAAATTATGCGAAAAATTTCAATTAAATAACCAGCAGCTTGATAAAGAATAAAAGCGGCCAAGATAAATGAAAGGATGGTATCGAGAAGGGGAATATAGATAAACATCATAATTCCACCAGTAATTAAGACTGCAATCCACCCAATCATATCTTCTAAAAGATGAAGTGTCACTATTTTTTCTGAATATCCACTTCGCTTTCGCAGTCGCCACATTGAAAAGAAATTTACTGCCACACCCACAATTGCCATAATGAAAATTCCTGTTGGTAGAACTTCTTCAGGTGCGAATATACGTTTAACTCCTTCTGATATACTGTATACAGAGCCTCCAATTAATGAAATTGCAGTAAATATTGTTCCTAATGTCTGAAAACGCTGGTATCCATAAGTATAACGACGATCGGGCGATCTTTTACTATATTTTGCCAAGCCGTATAACAAGCCCAATGATAAACTATCTCCAAAATCATGAAAAGCATCTGTTATAATGGCAATACTGTTTGTGAACCAACCTCCAACAAATTCAAATATTGTAAAGAAAAGATTTAGGAAAAAGGGTAATCCTAATGAATCAACAGAATCTTGAGTATGTGAATGTCCGTGCGAATGTCCGTGCGAACGTCTGTGTGAATTTCCATGTGAATTTTTGTGTGAATGTTCGTGTGAATGTTCGTGTGAGTGTTCAAGTGAGTGTTCGTGTGAATTTCCATCTATATGTTCATTCGGCTCACTATGCAATTGTCTATTCATTTTTTATCTCAATTCCTTGTAATATGTGAAGATGTTCTTCCAAACATGATAGTGTTTTATCACAACCATCTCCTCCACGGATATGTTGAATCGCATCAGCCAATATGTGCAAAACATGAGTATCAGCCAGTGAATAGTATCGATGTTGTCCATCTTTTTGGAATTTTACCAAATGGTTCTCTTTTAAAATGTTTAATTGATAGGTTATTCCTGGAAGTGTTATTTCACCAATGTTCATTTGAATATCTTTAACAGATCTCTCTCTAACGAAAAGAAGTAGCAAAATTTTGATCCTAGTTTCATCTCCAAGCACCGAAAAGAAAGAGGAAATGGTATGAGGATTAATCTTCATAAGATTAAGTACGGACTTAACTATATATTTTTTATTGTTATTAAAAATAAAAAAAAAGCCTTCGAGCTAAATTAAATGAATCTCAAAACTGAAAAATTATGAATTTTTATATTCATATGGTGCACTAGGAAAATTAAGTTGGTGTAATCAGCGTGGAAAATAAGATTGAAACAGCAGATTTATCATTTGATTCACATTTCAAAAATATAAATTACTACTTAGCTTCGATTGGAGTAATCATCATTGTCGCTTTAATTGTAATATTTATAAAAAATCCTCAACTCCAGATTTGGGCTTTATTAACAGGAGGTGCTGGATTAATCTATATTACATCCCAAGTGTTAAAGTATGGATCTTATGATAGAATTAAATTTGGAAAAGCAGGGATTTTTTTAGAAAAATCTAAATCCGCTATGCCAAAAGATGTAATATTATTAGATGACATCGATAATTTTGAAATATATATTCGAAAATCTATAATAAACGCTAATGAAACAGATGATAGCAGTAAAGCTAATAATACTAATGCAAAACATAAGATACAAGACTATAAATATTGGTTAGAAATTTTAATTGTCAAACGTCTCGGTGAAAGAGTTGTAATTGATATGCGAAAATTTATATCAGGTGCCCTTGAAAATATTATGGAGGCTGCCCAAACAATCGAAAAGTTTGTAAAAGAGAGATATCACCTTGATATTGAAATTTTTGATTAAATTATTAATTTCAGATTTAATAACTAAAAATTGGTGCGAATAAGTTTTTTAATTAATTTTTGATCTAAATAAAAATATTATTATTTTTCTTTAACTGATTTGTACTTATACATTTTTATTTAAAAGAATTATTTTTGATTGTAATTATTTGATCTTATCATATTTTCTTTTTTTCATTGAATTTTTGTCAGAATTTAGCTCCATGTGCTCCACATTTGCTATTCAATGTCTATTTTATTGAAAGCAAAAAATTTTTGAACTGCTTTTTCTACTAAAACATGATTATAATGAAGTATCGAATGTTACAGACGATGAACAAGAAATGTTCAGTGTTGGGATTTGGTTGCATGCGTTTGCCCACAATTGGTGAAGGGGATGAAAAACATATTGACGAAGCAAAATCAATCAAATTAATACGTAAGGGCATAGATCTGGGTATAAATTACATTGATACTGCATGGCCGTATCATAATAAAGAAAGCGAGTATGTAGTAGGAAAGGCACTGCAAGATGGATATAGAAAGAAAGTGGTGTTGGTTACTAAAGCTCCGATTTGGGAGTATAAAGAGCCTGCAGATTTTGAGAAATATTTAAGAAAACAGTTAGAAAAATTGAACACTGATCATATCGACATTTATCTGCTTCATGCCTTAAACAAAATGAGATTTCAACGTGTTTTAGATTTAAATGTGTTGAAAGCAGCTGAAAAAGCTAAAGAAGAAGGTTTGATTAATTATATTGGATTTTCTTTTCACGGAAATTATGATGTATTTTGCGAGATATTAGATGCATATTCTTGGGATGTCTGCCAAATTCAGTTTAATTATATGGATATCAATTCACAAGCTACTGAAAAAGGATTGCTGTATGCTGGAACTAAGAATATACCTGTAATTGTGATGGAACCATTATTAGGTGGAAAATTGGTTAGAGAAACAAAGGAAACTTTAGAAATTATTGCTGGAGCCCCAATTCATAGAACTCTCGCCGAATGGGCATTTCAATTTGTCTGGAATTATCCAGAAGTAAAAGTTGTTCTAAGTGGGATGAACACTGAAGAACAACTCATAGAAAATGTAATTAGTGCGGATAAATCTTGTCCAAATTCTATGAACCCCATTGAATTTGAAGTTATTGAAAACCTGCGTTCTACTTTTCAAGACCTTTTTGCTGTTCCATGCACAAGATGTGAATATTGCATGCCCTGTCCTTCTGGAGTAAATATTCCTATGAATTTGCGGGTATTAAATGAAGCTGCATGGACAGGTTCAGCTGATTCGATGAAAAGTTGGTTTGATTCTTTTGCCCAAACACCAGAAGAATTAGCAGAAAAACCGAATAATGGCGCAGCACAGTTATGTGTAGAATGCATGGTATGTATAGAAAAATGTCCCCAAGGTATTCAGATCCCTGAAGAATTAAAAAAAGTCGTTGCAATTTACAAAGAACATAAAGATCCTTTATCAGTATTTAAATCTGAAAGAAAAAAAAGAAAATGATTACCCAATTCTTAATAAGTTGTCAATTTTTTGTTTTTGATTATTTTTCAATCTTATCTTCAAACCTATTCGCACTAATAGTATTATAGTTAAGGATTTTACTTTATATTTTGATATTACTCTATTTATTGTAGAAATTCGACTATAAAAGAGAAGAAGTAAGAAATAAGTAATGAAAAGCTTTAGAAGTGAATTTAATTAAATTATGAAAAATCAAAAGTCATAAAAAAATTGTTTCAAATAAATGTAGAATAAAGAAAAATAAAGATTGGTGGGAGATGAGTGATTTGAACACCCGGCCTGCTGGTCCCAAACCAGCTATCATACCAAGCTAGACCAATCTCCCATGGATAAAATGATTCAAAAATTTCTGTTAACTTTCAAGATATGAATAAATTGAAATTTTTTTTCATTTATTCCTTAAAAATGATAAAGTGTCATATAATAAAAAAATTACGAAAATGGCTCAGTTTGTTGTATGGTACAATTATATGCTTAAAAGATTTCATCAATTATCTCCAAATTTGAGAAATTTATAAGACTTTCTTCAAAAAGAAGGGCTTTTATTACTATATTAGTATGATTTAGAAAATTATTCATCCAATCTGCTTAAGAACAATATTCCATTTATAACCTTATCAATAATTATAGCTGGCAGAAAATGGGTATACGTACTGATCCACAAAAAAAAGAATTTTATCTTTCAGTGAAAGATCTTGTTTTTATTTCTAAACAACAAGTAGAGCGACCAAGAGTGGCCCTTATTTCCAGGAAATCACGCGCAATTAAGGGACAAGAATTACACAAACAGTTTCAATCTTTGGTCATGAAATTAGATTCAACTCCAGGAATATCTGTTATAAATGAAAAATCTGTAAAATTATCAGTATTTCATAAGGGTTGGCATTTCATTATAACTGGTAGAGCTGATTCTGTCCAGATAATGCAAAAAAAGGTTATTGTGCAAGAAATTAAATCAATTATAAATATCAAGAAATACTCATTAAATTCACCGCTTTTTGTGGGATATTGTCAGCAATTACTTCTCTATGCTCATTATTTTAAGCAAGAGTATCCTTTTCATGAAATTTTGCCCCAATTGGTTATTATGGAGGTAGGAAGTGTTCAAATCAAGATTATTGATGTTCCATTCGAATCTCAAACTAAATATTTAGAAAAACAGTGCGATATTCTTCTCAATATTTGGAAAGAAGGCGAAATGAAGAAGGAACAAATGCGTGGTCGCGAATCTTCAATTGTTTTTCCTTTTTCTACCTATAGACCGCATCAAAAAGAAATGATTGAGCAAATTGATTCTGCACTAAGCGATCGCAAATCCGTTATGTTGGTTGCACCGACTGGTTTGGGAAAGACTGCAGGATCTTTATTTCCTGCCCTACGCCATGCAGTTGCAAATAACTTACGTTTGTTTATTGTAACCTCCAAAACCACGCAGCAGAAAATCTATGCTGATACGTTGCGAATTATGAGTAAACGAAAGGCCGAATTTCATGCCGTTGTGCTAACAGCCAAAGAGAAAATGTGCATCAACGACACCTATTTGTGTGATTCTCATTTCTGTCCTTATATTTCGGATTATTCTGAAGAGAAGGTTGCTGGTGCAGTTGTACATTTATTAAAAAATTCTGTTTTAGAAGCACCATTTATTCGACGAATTGCAAAAAAAGAGCGCCTCTGTCCATTTGAGTTAGCATTGGATCTTTCTTTAGAGTGCGATGTAATTGTGGGTGATTATAATTATGTATTTAATCCCCGTATTCGTCTGCAAAGATATTTTGATGACATTCACAATGATTGTTTGATAATTGTAGATGAAGCGCATAATCTTCCTGATCGAGCTCGGGAGTATTATTCTCCCTCCCTATTGAAGGAAGAAATTGAAGAAATAATTGTTTTTATTCATGAACAGCCAATATCATTCGAGACAAGAAAAACACTTGAAGATCAATTGAAAGATATATTAGGTTATCTTCAAAAAATGCATTCAATGCTTAAACATGAATTATCAGGATTTAATCAGCGTGTGGTTCCTGTAAAGGTTGATAATAAGCGCTTTTCTAGTTGGGTTAAATCATTAGACAAGCTAGTATATCAATATGTGCAAGAATTGTCGAAAGATTCCGATCATTCACTGTTACCTGATAATCCATTTTTAATATTCATTCGTTCATTCACTTTCTTTACTTCTTTATTATCTGAACGTCAGAAGCCCGAATTCCAACTACTATATTATCCAAAAGAGTATCGACTTCAAATTTTTTGCATATCTGCACATCGTAAGTTGGCTCAACAAATACAGGGATTTTATGCAGTGATTATGCAATCTGCCACTTTAACACCATTTGAATATTATCAGAAAATGCTTGGTTTACCAAAAACAACAAAAAAAATTATTTATCCTTCTCCCTTTCCTCCAGAAAATATGCTCATCTTGAATTATACAGGATTGTCAACCCGTTATGAACATCGAAAAAACTCACTACAAAAAATCGCAGAATTAATTATAACCACTGTGAATATTCATCCAGGAAACTATTTGGCATTTTTTCCTAGCTTTTCTTATTTAGATCAAGTTTTTTCTATTTTAGAAAATAGAAATCTTCCAGTAGAAATAATAAAACAAGGAAGGAATATGACTGAACGTGAACGTAAAAAAACGTTAAAATTGCTTCAAAAACGTGCTCAAAATCAATTGATTAAGCTTTCAATACAAAATTTTAAAAAAAGTCAGAAGCATTTAAGAAAAAATAGTAGTAAATTTGGAATCCTACTTTGTGGGGTTCATGGAGGGATTTTCAGTGAAGGAGTCGATTATGAAGGAGATATGGGAATAGGTGTTTTTATCATCGGTCCTGGACTCCCTTCTTATAATTTCGAGCAAGAATTGATAAAAGATTATTTTCAAAAAACTTTACATAAAGGATTTGAATATGCATATCGAAATCCCGGAATGACTCGTGTAATACAGGCTGCAGGACGCATTATTCGTTCTTCACAAGATCGAGGAGTAATAGTGTTGATCGGTGAACGATTTGCTGCTCCATATTATGCCGAGTTGTTTCCAAAAGAGTGGAATATTCATAGAACAAAAGATTATAAAACAATCTCCATGTATTTGAATAATTTTTGGTGAATAAAATCACTGTATTGATGTAAAAATAAAAAGATACGAAAAGAGATGTAAATAAACCTGATGCCTTTGCAATCATGAACCTAATTCAGAATCCATAACTACATTATAGGGAAATTAACAAGAAAAATGTTTTTAGAACTGAAATCTTTTTCAAGAAAGCGGGTAATATAGTGATGAGGTTTATAATATGAAACCAATAAATCGGAAATTGTTACGAGTCTTAATATGGTTGATAATGATTGTTTTTATTATTACCATTGGTTTAGCATGGGTATTTTATCCTGATCAGTATAAATTTTGGCAGTATTTCATCAGTGAATTTGGTGCTCGAGAAACTTTACTAGGACATCCTAATATCACATCAATGTATATTTTTGGATTAGGTATCATGGGATGTGGCATGATTGCATTTATTATGGCGCTGATTTACTTCATTCAGAATGAAAAGTCTATTTTACATATTATCAAAGGATTATCTTTACTTACAATTGCAGTAGGTACATTAGGGATAATGAATCCATACGATTTAGTTCAGAATCACTTTATCCATCCACTTGGTGCTACGCTTTTTGTTGTTGGATTGGATTTGTATACTTTCTTTTGTCAATTCATGCGATTTAAGAATCGAAAAATTACACTTGATACAGGAGAATCGAAACCAATCACATTTGATAAGTATTTTGTCTTTTTAATTTTAGCTGCTTCGATCACTTTTTTGGTGTTGGCACTTCTTGGTGTAGAGTCATGGTTACCACCAATGCAAAAAGTTATCTTGATCCTTTCCATGATTGGAATTATGATTTTAGATTTGGATGATTTTTAAAAAACACACATGTTGTTCTCTTTTTTTAATTCTATTTCCCTATTGGGATTCTATTTCCTTATATGGATTTTAATTCTTTTTAGAATTCTATATTATTAAATTTTTCATCAGTCGAAATTTGATTGTCATTTTTCTTAATCGCGCTTTTTGATGTTGATAACGCATTTTTTTGTAATTACTACTTTTTATTGCTAATTACTTTTTTTTCTAATTGCTGCTTTTTGCAGATATTTACATTTATTCTTAAGGTTAACTTTTTGGTGAATGGTTCCTTAATTATTTTAATGGATAAGATTAGTATAGACGAATTGCACCCACAGAATAAAAGTATTGAAACATCTGATATCCTTTCGATTCATATCATTCAAGAATGGTTTGATGGATATTATCAACAATTTTTTCATGACAACCCTCTAAATGGGGATGATCTTGATGCTATTCAACTTAAATATGCCCATTCTTATCGCGTGATGAAAGAAATGGAAATAATTGCGACATCTTTAGCCAAATCAAATCGAACTAATTCTAATGATCTTGAGCAGGCAAAGATAATTGGATTATTGCATGATGTGGCGCGTTTTTCTCAATACATCAAATACCATACTATGAATGATTCCCTTTCTGAAGATCACGGAGATTTAGGTGCAAACATCATTGAATTTGAGTCTCCTGTGAAAAATTATCCAGAATCAATTCAAAGAGAAATATGCATTGCTGTGAAATATCACAACAAAATTTCTATTCCCTCAGATTTGCATGATAGAGAACTATTTTTTACAAAAATGATTCGAGATGCAGATAAATTGGATGTTTTTCACTTAGCATGTCCAATTTATCGTGATTATCCCCAAGAATTGGGTGAGAGACTGAAATTACATTTACCTTCAACAGGTCAACCATCTTCTTCTGTTGTCTCATCATTCTTACAGCAAATTCCTATTCCATTTTCGGCGATACGGTCGATGACGGATTTTAAAATCCTGCAATTAGCTTGGGTGTTTGATTTTAATTTTGCTGTTTCATTAAAAATGTGCCAAGAAAGAAAGTATTTGGAGATGATTTATGCAACTTTACCAGAATTTTCAGAAAAAAAGGCAATATGGGAACAGATTCAAGAATATATTGCCAATTTTCAAGAAAACTCTCGTCGCTAATCCATATTTTCAAAAGAATATTTTTTTAAGAGTTTTAAAGTTTCATGGATTTCATAGATAAGTGAATAAGATATATCGTTATTTTATCTGTTTGGTATCGACAAAAATCAAAGATTGACAAATGAAGCAAAAAATCTTTAGGGTGTGCATTTTCAAATATGCGGAGTTTTTATGTCTTCCTAAGGGAGAAAAAGGTGGTAAAGAAAAACGATAAGCTTTCATCAATTTTGATAAATAGTCGTAATTATGAAATATTTTTATTAAGTGAGTGGCACCAGCTGCATAATCATCAAGGAACTGCTCTGGAAGTGCGTTTTCCAATTAGGGTGTTTGGATCATTTTTGAATGCTGAATCATGGAATTTGTCTCGTGTTTTTCTCGATATTTTTAATTCTCAAGATATTCCTGAACTTTCTGAATTGTTTGAATTATCTAATATACGTATTGCATTCATATTTTTCCCAATTTCCACAAATTCTTCCATAAATCTTCAATTCAAGTATAGATTACAAAAATTTTTGGAATTAACTGTTTCTCAAAAATCGGAGTTTTTTCTCTCGCAAATTGACCAAAATATTGCATTAGCATCTCGTATTGTTTCAATAAAATACAGAGAAATCGAATGGAAGAAATATGAGCTATCAAATTCAATAAAAAAATACCAGAATATCTTTAATCATAATCGTCGTTTTATTCATTGGGAAAATCGTTTACTTTTCGGAGCGTTAGCGGCCAGATATTTAGATATTATTAAAATTTTTCCCCAACTTTGGATAGGATCTCGATATTATAGTGGTATCCCGCTGCAAGTAGGAATTAGAGAATTTGTCTTAAAGTACGTATTATCTGCTTTATTTGAAGAGGAACAAGTTCGAAAAGATCTCTCGCTCTATCTTGATCATTCTTAATTGTGCTAATAAGTTTTTTATTTAAATATAATTTTTCATATAAAAATACGTTGAGATCTATTACACTATATCATAAATAATTCAAAGATTTTACTAAAATCATCAGAATTCAGAAAATAGAGTAAAGTTAAGCCAGTGAAGGGGATTGAACCCTTGGCCTGCTGATTACAAGTCAGCCGCTTAAGCTACCAAAAGGCAATAGCCACTAAGCCACACTGGCATGATTAAAATAAGTTAGCTAAAACCAAGAATTCATAACATGCCCAACCATTAAAAATTTTCGATATGAATGCTGAATGTGAAAGCGAAATGCAATAAGATGCCGGTCTTTTTAAAAGCAGAATGTTGATCAATATAAGGCTTGAACTTATAAGAAAGGAATGAAATGAATTACTTAAGATGGTATGGTGGAATGAAAGAAATATTAATAGAATAAGTGCTCAAAATCGAAAAAAATTAGTGTTTGTCTTTGGATTCGTCTTCTTTTTAATTATTGTGAATTATATTGACACCATATCGACTGATTCTAATAAAATAATGGAATTTGAAATACCTCAAAGTATTTATAGTGCTTCTTCTCCAATTTCTGCTTCTGAGTTAATTACCAGTATAAATCAATCCACTAATCCATGGGAAACGGTGGATTATGATATGGTTTTTGTCATTCCTCCGGAGCATCCTGAATTTTTACCCATAGCGCAAGAATTTGCAGATTGGAAAGCTACTTTAGGATATCATGTAATAATTTTAGATAATTATACTTCTTATACTGGTCGTGATACTCCAGAGAAGCTTCGTAATGCATTAATTTCGTTGGCTCAACAGTATTCGATCAAATGGTTGTTGTTGATGGGAGATACAGAGTTGATTCCCATTCGGTATATTTACAATCCTGATGGAATTATCGTTAATGATCACGAAGCTGTAGGAAATGCCTATTTAAAACCCACAGATTTTTATTATGCAGACTTAACTGGTGATTGGAATATTGACGGAGATCAATATTGGGGAGAAGATGGAATACATAATGATTACAATGGTATACCTGAAGTTGATTATTTTCCTGAATTATATGTTGGGCGATTTCCCGTAGATAATGTCACTGAATTACAAGATCTTGTTAAAAAAACGATGATTTATGAACAAGTATTAAATCCTGGAGAGTGGATGCAGAGATATTTGGCGATTTCAGGTATTTCTGATCCCGTTAGTCAATTTTCAGGAGATAGAGATGGTGAAGATGAAGCAATTTTGAATCAATATATTTTAGATAATTTTATTCAAGATCAAATGGATTGGCGCCACTTAGAAGAGCATACTTCAGCTTATACTCCACCTAATGATAGCCGAATTGAGCCATTATCAAAAGCAGCAGTGCTTGATGCAGTTAATCAAGGTCAATCGATTATTGCATATGCTGGACATGGAAGTCCCACTTCATTTTTTTCAGCTTCAGCGCTTACGACAAGTGATATACCCAATTTGACGAATTTTAATAAAACATCATTTTTATATGCTGATGCTTGTTCTACAAATGCTTTTGATTTTGATTCGCCGTTATCCTTAGGAGAAGCATTTATTAAAGCACCATCAACTGGTGGGATCGGATATGTTGGATCTATGCGAATATCATGGTATTATCCTAACGATACTGCATTAGCACAAGATAACCGTGGTTTACTAAAGCTATTCATGCAGCAAATGTTTGAAAAACATATGTATCAACAAGGTAAAGCGTTATATGAGTCAAAAGTGGCATATGTGAACAGCGATTGGTTCCAATTAGTGAATAAATCATCTGATTTTAAATATTTTGAAATGGAACGGAAATCATTGTTTTCATACATGCTTTTGGGGGATCCATCTGTAGATATTTACACCGATCTTCCACACCATTTTAGTTCACTTATTGAAACAAATGCTGTTGAATCTCCTTATGCTGGAGCAGTATCTCCTGTTACTATTACAGATGAAGAAGGTGTCCCAGTTCCCTATGGGCGGATAATCCTATTTCAATCCAATGGAATATATAAAACTTTTACTGCTGATGAAAATGGTACTGTTCAAGTTATTTTTCCTTTTAATACTTCATCTATAGATTATCGCTTAGTTGGTCATAACATGCAGATGAAAAATGGAACAATTACATTAAAGGTGGATACAAAAATGCCTAAATTGGAATCAAGTCTACGCACAAATCCCAATAAGGTTGAATATGGGAGATCAACTTCCTTTTTTGTAACTCCATATGATTCAGATTCAGGTGTACATGAAGTTTGGATTTTTATTAGTTCAGATAATTTTTCTTCCAAATCTTGGCAAAGTTATATAATGCATCAAGCTACACCGAATTCAAGTGAATATACTTTATCTTTGGTTTTCACAAACATATCTGTCTACCAAGCGGCGATTATTGTTTTGGATCGTGTGGGAAATTGGTATTGCTCATATCCTAATCTGATATTTAATATTTCTGTGGAGAAACCTGTAATTTGGCAGCTGCTTGCAATTTTAACTTATGGAGGGCTGTCAATACCTATAGTATTAGGTGTTATATTATGGATTAAATTGCATAAAAAACAACCATCTAGTTTGAATAATATTGTTATTCTAAAATCTTGATTGATGGTCGATTGATTAATTGATAGATTGGTTGATTGATAGATTGATTGATTGATAGATTGGTTGATTGATAGATCTCTCTTGATCTTAATCTCTTTGATCTTGATTAATAACATTCTGAATTTATTCGCACTTAATCACTAATGCAGATAAAAAGAATAAAGTAGAGTAATACATAATAATTTATTATATACTTGAGGTAAATACTTTGAATATCAAGAAATCTATTGTTGATTATCTTCTTTATGCAGTTGTGGTAGGACTTAGTCTTTATTTATATCTTCTTGTAAATAATTTTTGGGGAATTTTTACCGTCTTTGCGGGAACTATTCTAATATTAGTATATTTATTATTTACAACACCAGGGATGTTAGTTAAAATAAAATATAGACGAATTATACAATTATTAAAAACGCAAATTTCAATTACTGAATCAGAAATTCAAAACAAAATAACAATTGATAAGCTGAAACTTCATAAAGCTTTGTATGAGATGGCAAAAGCATGGATGATTTCTCCCCTAGTTTTGTTAATTAAAAAGCAATACCTCTATGTTTCAGAAAAAGTTATGGATGAAATAGTTTCTAAAGTCGAGGAATATATTAATAGTCTTCAACAACAATCAAAATCATCCAGTAAAATTATGCGTTCTCAGATAATCTCCGAATTATCGCAGCAATATACTTTCTTGACGCGACTACAGATTGAGACCATAATATCTCATTTAATTCGACAATTGGAATAAAAACAACTGGTGCGAATAAGTTTGCAATATTCATTAATACTCTTAATATTTAATTTAAAAAAAGAGAATAGAACATTTAATAGAATGATCGCTTAAGAACTGGAATTTTTCTGCCTGATCCGAATGTCTTTTTATTTATTTTAATTGTTTGTGCAAGTTGGGCGCGTTTAAACTCTGCTCGCGTGTACATCTCTTCAATTCGGCGAACTAGTTCTGGATCTTTTCCCATGGCGATTATTTCACGTGGGGAATAACCTTCGTCTATTCGAAGATGCAAAATTTCATCTAATATAGAATAGGGTGGTAAATTATCTTCATCTTTTTGATTTTCTTTCAGCTCTGCAGATGGTGGTTTGGTGACTATCGCTAATGGAATTATTTCTTCTTCACGATTAATCCAATTTACGACTTCGTACAATTGAGTTTTGTACAAATCTCCTGGCACATTCTTTCCTCCATTTGTATCACCATATAATGTGCAGTATCCTGTGGCGATTTCTGATTTATTTCCAGTAGATACTAATAGAGCTTGATATTTATTGGAATAGTACATTAAAAAGAGTCCTCGCAGCCGTGATTGAAGATTTTGATCTGCTAAATCTTCATAATATTCAGTTCCAGGATTTTTTAATATTTCATCGAATTGTTTGCGAAGAAGAGCGTGTGAATCTGTAATTGGGAGAATATAATATTTGATTCCGAGATTTTTACATAATAAAATAGAATCATCAATCGAACCTGAGGATGAATACTTCGATGGCATCAGTAGTGCTATCACCCGCGCTGATCCTATCGCTTTAGATGCAATATAGGCCGTGAAAGCAGAATCGATTCCACCACTAAGTCCAACCACAATCTGAGAAAATACACCAGTCTTTACAAAATAATCTCGTAAATTTAATGTTAAAGCAATACAAATTTCTTCTTCTATCGAAAATAAATCTGAAATTGCATTATCAGGTATAAGATCTGGGTTAAGATCTGGAAGAGGTGGATCGTATAAAGTATTTTTATAAATAGAATTTGACAAAGAACGATGTTCTGGTAATTTAGAAGCTGGAATATATGAAAAATCTTCCGTTTGAAGATTATAATCTAAAACCATTAAAGATTCCTGACAAAAAGGGGCACGAAGAATGATTTCACCATTAGAATTGCAAACAAAGGATCTTCCGTCGAATACAAGTTCATCTTGACCTCCAACGGCGTTTAAATAAATTATAGGGATCTTATGTTTTGCTGCCTTTTCATTAATCAAAGTTTCCCTTGTTTTCTGTTTCTGAATATGATAAGGTGATCCATTTATTGAAACGATGAAATTTGCTCCATTTTGAACCAATTTTGAAGCTACATCAAGTTGATAGTCATGATCCCATAAATCTTCGCATATTGCGATTCCTATATTTAAATCATGAAGGTTTACTGGTGTAAAATCTGTACCTGACCAAAAATAGCGCTTTTCATCGAAAACATCATAAGTGGGTGTAAGACGTTTTGCGATGGATGTTTGAATTTTACCATCTGCTAAGATATATGCATTATTTTGATATCTTGGATGATGATTAGGGTTTTTTTCCTGTCCAAATCCACCAAGAATAATTGTGAGATCAGGAAAATTTTGAGCAATGTTTGTCAGACTTTTTAATTCTGATTCTAAAAAATCCCGATCAAAAATCAAATCTTTGATTGGATAGCCGGATATCGCCATTTCAGGAAAAATTATGATATCTACATGGGATTTCTGTGCATAACTACAAACAGAATTTATCTTTTTTTCATTTCCCTTTAAATCTCCCACATTAAAATTCAATTGTGCTAAAAGAAAGCGACAGGATAAACCCGCAGTCATAGATAGTAAAATGAAAAAAATCAGAAAAAACTTTCGAGTTTCTTTATTCCTTGGATTTCTTCGTAGTTAATTCCTAAAGGATCAAGAATTTGTTCAAAAGTGCTTCTTACGAGATCTTTATATTTAGAGATGTCTAAATCATCAATACTTGCTTGACTTAATGGTTTTACTCCTTCTGAACTGCGAGTTTTTACATAGCTGATAAAACTACCGCGTCCAAGGTTTGCTTGTTCTTTTCCGGTCATCATCTTTGCTGCTTTGACATGTTGTGGGGAAGTTTTAGTATAAGTATCAACTTCACGTCTTAAAACTACTGTAATGGCGTAATCTTCAATGTGAAATCCTCCTTTTTCAGGAGGTTTACCAATCGATTTAAGAGTAGATCGCACAATTTGAATTATTTTTTTGCGTTTTTGTTGAAATGTTTTAAGATCTGTTATGGTAACTAATTCGTCTTGCACGTCTTTAAAACGTTTTTTAATAAATTCTGGAGTATTGTATTTTTTTACCATTAATCCTTTAATATCTACTTTTTTTCCTCCTGTACGAACTCCAATATAGTTTTTCTTTCGTTCTGATAAAGCCAAAAACTGATATGTTTTTTCAAGTTCAAGATCAAGATCTAGATCTTGTTTAGACCATTTAATTAAATTCTTAACTTGATCTGAAGAAGGGTTTAGAAGAAAGACCGAATCTGTATCTCCATATAAAACTTTTACTCCTATACTTTCCGATTTTTTGATCGTTTCATGAATCGAATATCGTCCTAAAGCGGTTGTGGCTTCAGCAACTGGGCGAAAATAAAGATTAAACATGGGACTGCCAAAGACGCCATACGCACCATTGATAAATACCTTTAATGCGCTTGCCATAACCATAGCAGTTTGTCGTTCTTTTTGGGAAACTGTTTTATCATTAGAAAGTGGCTTAAAATAATTAACTCGCACATCTCTTAGATATCCGACCACTGAAGCAAAAATCCCCATCTTCTTGGTGCAGATCCAATAACCAATTTCTGGTAATCGGTTGTTTTTGCATTCTGGATGAAGACAATTGATAGTTTCATATGAAAGATTACGGGTCTTAATTGTAGTGGGATATAGACTGGAAAAATCTAAAACTGCTACTTGAAAATGAATTCCGGGTATTGGATCTATAACATAGGCTCCTTGAAATTTCTCTGTGTTTGTTCGATCAAAACCTCCTCTTTCTTCTAATTCTGACATTCTGGGGACTAAACAATTCAATCTACGATGTTCAGCGAGTAACAATGATTTAATCCAGGCAGATATCTGTAATCTGAACAGATCTTGCATTGGTAATCGAGTAATTCGCATTAAAACTACTAATAAATTCCACATTAAATTATTGTTAAAAGTTGTCAATTCTAAAGTAAGTATGGAATCCATTAAATTATAATGAATTAAATTTGCTAAGTTCATATCTCCTATTAGAATCCCTTCGTGTTTGACTTTTCCTTCACCCAATAAGCTGCTGGCGATATCTTCCAAAGAGTTTTTTAAATACGCTCCACCGAAAGCATAGCCTTTAATACTTCTATTTGCGAAGAATTGGAATATATCCAAATGAATCCCTTGTTTATAGTCTGTATTTCTTGTAACCATTCCACCTCCACGAGATGTTAAAATGGGGTTAAGTGTTTCGTCAATTTTAAGTTTTCTAGCTCTGTGATAAAGATAGGAATTATCAAAATTATCACCATTAAAGGTAATTATAATTGGATACTGCCAAATTTTCCGAAAGGTTTCCAGAATTAAATCTCTTTCTGATTGGAAAAAAATCACTTTTGCATCATCAGGGAAATTTTCATTATAGACTCCATCTGTTAAGTCTTCGCGATTCAAGCAATAAACTTCTTTAATTCCATCTGTATCAGCAAATGATACACTGATAACTTTATATTTCGCTAGTGTAGGATCTGGTAATTTTCCATCTTCAGACTCTTCCACTTCAATATCATAAGCCATTCGTTTCAGTGATGGAACGGCAGAAGAAAAAATTGGATGATAGACTTTTGCCATAGATTGAATTTCTGGGACTTCTTGCTTAAACACATTGTGTAGTTTTTTATCTAAAGAAGGATCTAATTGTGGATCAAGAGGAATAATATTTCCATCTTTCATTTTATAGAGCATACCTGGAATAAGTTCTCTATCATAAATATAATTATGATGATAACGAATATTTGCTTCCCAAGCACCTTCAAGTAGAGCTTTAATTCCTTGTTTCCCACCAATATCTGTAGGCGTTTTTCCATATATTTTCGTTATTTCGATTTCTTTATCCTCTAAAAGATCATATTTCTTGACTGTCTCCATTCCGTCATATCCTGCAAAGGATGTTAATTGTTGATTTTGTTTTAAACTCGAACGTGAATCTTTGTGATAACAATAAGGGCGATGATTGGTCGTATCAATCCAAATTTTAATCGAGTCATCGCTGAAATCATAGAACTTAGCAAAAGCTTTATTAAGTTGACCGTCATATTCCACTGTTAAAAGCATACCTTTCTCGAAATTTGAAACAATTTGATTCTCTTGCTGTAAAATTCTAAGGTGATAAGACTTTTGACTTTCATTAGGATTCCGTGGATATTTATCTTTGTAGAGATAATCTCCAAAATCAATTGATTTCTTAGTATAAAAAATTTTATCCAATTTTCTTTTTTTGTCAGATGATATTTTATCTGTTTTTTCATTTGCCTTTTTTTTATGTATTTCGTATTGTTCTCTTATTGGTTGAATTACTTCTTTAAATTCCTTCATTGTTGCCTTGATTGTAACTTCATTTTTTTCTTTAACTTCCTCGTTCGAAATTACTTTCTTCTTTTTCTCCTTTGATTCTTTTATTGATTTTGATTCAAGTGTTATTTTATGTGATGGTTTTTCTATTGTTCTATTTATTGATTGTTTAAATGATTTAGAAGGTAATTTTGATGGTTCTTTTTTTTTATTCTCCTTTTTATTAGAGTTTACTGAGTTTTTTTTCATAAAATCTGATAAATTAGAAAATGAAGTTGATAAATTGTTTTTTTTTTTTCCCTTTTTCTTTGTATTACTTATTTCCCTTTTTTTTGAAGCTGGTGTCATTCTTATCTTAAAATAAAATTAATATCTTAAAAAAAGATAAGCATGACGCAATTAATAAATCAAATAAATAAGAAAAATTTCAATCAAGTTATCAATTCTTTATTATTATTCATTGAAATTTGAATGATTTTTATATTCAAAAGATTTCTTTAAATATGTTCATTCCCTATTTCAATTACCCTAAAATAAGTGAAAGGGTATGTATAAATTTCTCCCAACGTTAGAATACATAACGGGTTAATTCACATCAATTTTTCCCACAAATGTGGGAACACATAATGTGAAATCCTAAAAAAAATAGTGATTAATATGGCATTAAATTCACGCGTAAAATGGTCAATTGCAATTCTCGTAATTGTGGCGTTATCTTTTCCTGTTTTTTTATTAATGAGAGGAAAATCAATGGATCTCTATAAAAGTGGAGATATCCGAGACGCCAATGAGCAAATATATACTTATACTACGTTATATTCCATTAAAATTAGCGATAATGACATTATATATATGGATATAACTCCCAATGTAACACTTATGTATAGAATTGTGGATACTCCATACAATATTTCTGCAGCACCTATTGATACTACTCTTTTTGAAGATACTATTGAAGCGAATGAAACTGTCCATTTAGAATTTCCTGTACCTGAAATTCATGAGATTTCAATCCAATTTCGTTCATTAAATTATCCTTTGAAAGTTCATATTTCATTTTTCCAACAAACTGAAGTGAAAGGGTTTTATATTTGGTTAATTTTCTTAGGAGTTGTATTAGTTGTCATTAACCTTGGTTCTTTTCTAATACCAAACCCCGAAGAAGAAAGAGCTTCTCCTTATAATGAACAATAATTTTATTTATCTGGAAAACAGGAAAATAAAGAATATTTTTTCTTTTTCTTACCAATTATGTTTTTTCTTTCAATTTTTATATAAAATATAGATTAACGCACATAACTATAACACTTGTATCATTGCAATTTACATTTAAATTAATATATTTCTCTTTCCTTATTTTGAGAAAATAAAAAAATATTCTTAAAAGTAACAAGATAAAAATAAATTCATATCGATTAAATAAAATGCAAAAAAATCGATGAGGTGGAAAAAATGAATAAAAATGTTGTAATTGTGAGTGCTTGCAGAACTCCAATAGGGTCTTTTGGCGGTTCTTTGAAAAATGTACCAGCTCCAAAATTAGCCGCTCATGTAATGAAAGAAGCAGTATCAAGAGCAAAAATTAACCCTAAAGAAATAGGTGATATTCGCTTTGGTTGTTGTTTAGAACCTGTCGACGCTTTAAACATTTCACGGGTTGCTCAGTTAATAGCTGGTTTACCTGAAAAAATACCGGCTGTAACTATAAACCGTGTTTGCATTTCAGGCATGGAAGCAGTTGTTTCAGGTGCCTGGCAAATAATGGCAGGTATGACTGATGTGGCACTTGTTGGTGGTGTTGAATCAATGTCGAATGTACCTTTTGTAAGTGAAGAGACACGATGGGGTGCGCGATTGCAAGATAGGACATTTAAAGATGGTTTAATTCATGGTTTACATGCAGGAAGTCATTTTGTTCCTTTTCCTATTGAAGGGACTGGAGATTTTCCTGATGAATTTTATCGGGGAAAACCTTACATTATGGGATTGACTGCGGAATTTTTAGCTCAAAAACATGGATTTACAAGAGAAGAACAAGATGAAGTTGCACTACGTTCACATAATGAAGCAGAACGTGCTACAAATGAAGGTATATTTGTCGACGAAATTGTACCAATTACAGTTAAAAGTCGTCGAAAGGAAATGATCGTGGATAAAGATGAACATTTTCGTAAAAATTTAACAATGGATCAATTAGCTGCTTTGCGCCCTGCTTTTATCCGAAAAACTGGAACCGTCACAGCAGGAAATTCATCAGGAATTAATGATGGTGCTGCTGCATTGATTATTATGTCTGAAGAAAAAGCAAAAGAATTGGGTATAAAACCATTAGCTCGAATTGCTGGGATTGGAATGGGTGCGACTGCACCATATTACATGGGAGAAAGTCCAATCCCTGCAGTAAAAGATCTCATTCGACGAACTGGAGTTTCTCTTGATCTATTTGAGAGAATTGAAGTGAATGAAGCCTTTGCATCTCAGTATCTTGCAGTTGAGAAAGAATTGGGATTAAATAGGGAAATCACAAATGTTCATGGATCTGGTATAGGATTAGGGCATCCAGTTGGATGTACAGGAGCAAGAATTATGGTTACTTTGTTATATGAACTAATTCACAGTCAAAAAACACATGGTCTGGCGACACTCTGTGGTGGTGGTGGAGTATCAGAAGCAGTTCATCTTGAAAGAATTTAAAATTGAAATTGAAATTATATTATTGATAGGTTTTTTACTTTTTTACTCCTTTCTTTGCAAAGAATAATTTATATATGGCTTAATGTGATAAGAATATTTGAACATGGCTCACCCTTTACAATCTCCAAATGATTTATACCTACGGATGTTTGAATCAGAAAAATTTTTACTTATGGGGAAAATGGCTTCTGGAGTGGCTCATGAAATTAATAACCCCATTATGATAATTCAAAACTATGTTTCTTTAATTCTGGATGAAATTACAGAACATGGGCATTTAGATATTGCACCTAATAATGATTATTATTCTGCTCTTCAAGAAATCATGGAAGAATGTAAAAGAATTTCTAAAATTACTAAAAATTTGCTTGAATTCACTCGTTCAAAATCAAATATTCCAGAAAAAGCAGACTTGGAACATATCTTACTTAAAGTAATAAAACTAATGCAGCCTATGATAGTAAGAGCTCAAATAAAATTAAATATTAAAATAAATGTGGCTAATTCTCAATGTATCGTCAGATCTGATCAAATTCAACAAGTATTCGTAAATCTTATTGATAACTCAATATTTGCGTTACAGAAAAAATATCCCGGTAATAGCCATTCTTCCAATGAAAAATTTATTGAAATAAGCATTTATCATCAAGATGTTAATCAGAATGGTTTATCGAAATCATTCATTGCAATTGAATTTTATGATGATGGTATAGGAATCGAAAAACATCTTCAATCTCAATTATTTAAGCCATTTGTAACTACCAAAAAGAGTAAAGCAAATCAGCGAGAAAGTGAAAAATATCAAGGCTTAGGCTTAGGATTAGCATATTGTAAGAATATTATTCAAAATCATAAAGGATTTATAGAATTTGAGTCTGAGTCAAAAAAATTTACTAAATTTACTATTTATTTGCCACTCAATGATGAGAATAGTAAAAGTAAAATCGAATCTTCAGTAAAGCATGTTACAAAATCAAATATTGCCAAAAATGGAGAAGAAAACGATGATACAATTATTTTTTAAGATTATCTTTTAATGAAACAAATTCTTTCAAAATTATCTAAATAATCTCCCTTTTCACCCCAATATTCAATTATATTCTTTGATTCGCTTATTCTATATTTCAAAGATGTGCTGACTGTGTTTACTTGAAATTTAGTATCAAATAGGTAAACTGAAGAGATAGGATATTCTAATTCTGCTTCATCGATAAAACTCGTATAAATATTTTCCCCTGAGGAAAAAATACCTTTGAATTTTATATTCCATTGAACTTGAACTAAATTTTCATGAAGAAGAAAAATAGAACAGTTAATCACCTTTGGGAATACTTGATGGTTATTCACGTAATTTTTTTCTGAATCTAGTATTTTTTGCATATTACTGTAATAAAGTTCGATTTCATTGGAGTAATTTTGTGGATTATTTAGATAATTTCTGTAGTTCTTCTTTTTTTTGGTTGCATTTAAATCTTGATAAAAATAGAAGATAGATTGGAAAAATACACCCAAATTGGAGATAAACATAGTTGAAGATGCTGAAATTGGCTGTAGTTTTGAATAAACTCTCATCTTTCACTATTTTTTAATGGAGATGTGATTAATAAAACTTTTGATATGGATCAACATTTTTAGTTGAGTATTTTGGATGTTTTGATTTTTTTTTTTGAAAGGACTTTTTCTTTTTTTTGAAATTTCTATGTTTTACATGCTTTTTTTTTACTGATTTTTTTGATGTTTTTTTACTTTTCTTTTGTTGAGTCTTTTTTATTTCTTTATTATTCTTTATATTATTAATATTAAGATCGATATTTTCGATTGTGTTTACTGATTTTGAATGACTACTCTTGGTTTTTACAATATTATTATTATCGGCACTACTTTTGATGTTATTATTGATATGATTTCCTTCTGATACCATTTTTTTCATCCAAAGGGATTCTGCTTCGTTATTCCATTTTGATTGCCATTTTTCAAAACCAGATTTAACAAAAATTTTCCTTCTTGGATAATCCTCTACTACCCAATTAAAAATTGTAAAAAATCGTTCTTTTCCACTTTCAATAGATGCTTTATCCCGTGGAAAATCATAATTTTCGATAATATAATTAATGTATGTCGATTCTACTTGATTTTGTAAGTATCCTTCAATTTTCGCATCATGATAATTGTAATTATTTTCTTTTAACCATTTTCGAGCTTCATCAAAACAAGGTCCTGTACATAACCAAATATCTTCTGATTGTGGGATTTTCATTTCTTGAAATGTTGAGATAAATAAATTTCTAATAAAACTTTTAGTGAGATTGTTGAAGTTTTTATTCTGGTATAATTCTAAGGGTACTCTTTTTTTTACAAGGGTATTTGTTTCTCGGCGCCAGAATAAAATAAAGGCCGGACCAATTAAATCACCCGTTCCACTATCATCTATTTCAACAGTCATCGCGTGAGGAGAAAAGCGAAGAACTCCCTTTAAGGATTTTCTAGCGATTCTTTGCTATTCTGAAAAATAAAAATTCTTCAATTCACAGCATTTTTATGGACATTCTGCATATAATTACTACGACTAAAATGGAGTGCGAAATCATACTTATCGGGAATGAACTACTAATTGGAAAGGTGCAAGATACAAATGGAAAATTTATAATTAATCAACTTATCCCCCTTGGAATGAAAATATCTCAAATTACAATAATACCTGATAATATTATTCGTATAAAAGAATGCCTTCGATATGCTCTATCTCGTAAGCCCTTGTTTATTTTCACTTCTGGTGGCTTGGGACCAACTTTTGATGATATAACTCTTGATGGAATAAATCAAGTAATTTATCCATTTCAAGAATTGGTTGAACATGAAGATGCATTAGAGATGATCTATAAATCTTACGCTATGAGATTCAATAAATCCAAAAAAGATGCAAAAGAAATACTAGAAAAGAAATATCCTTTACATCATAAAATGGCAAAACTGCCTACATGTGCTGTTCCTCTATTTAATTCTGAAGGGGTTGCTCCAGGTGTTTTGATTCCTAAAAAATTTACAAATGGATTTACTGAAATTATTGCTCTTCCAGGAGTTCCTCAAGAATTAAAAGCAATTTTTCTTGAACATGTTCTTCCTCGTATTCAATTTTTAACTAAAGATTTGCATTTTTTTCAAAGCGGCTTTACATTTATCAATCTTGGCGAAAGTCGATTTACTGAATTAATATATGCAATTAAGGATGAATATCCCGAAATTTGGATAAAAACTCATCCTCGTGCGAAAATTATTAATGGAAAACGTCAATACGAAGTTGAAGTACATTTGACCTCATTTTCTCGGGATATTTCCATTCCATCAAAGATGAATCGATTATATCATATTCTCAAAGAATATGTAATTGCTGTAAACGGAATAATAATAGATGAGCATCATTAGGTGCGAATAAGTTTTAGGTTAATAAATTTACTATAACACAAAAATAAAAATAAGAAAAAAGTAAAAAAAACTTAAGAAAAAACTTAAGAAAAATAACTTTCTTTACAGATTTCTTAGGATGAATAAGCAATCAAGTAGGTTCTTGCAGAATCATGAACCTCACTAGGGGCACATGCCCAATAATAATCCCAACCACTCCAACCTGGATCAGCATCAATAGTATTTGTGTTTGAATCACTGTTATCATATTTATAATCCCATGGATTGCCAGGTGCACCATCCATTGCCCAATCATAAGCCTTTGCAGCTAATTCAGAACAGTACATGGATTTATACGTGCTCATACCATAGAGATAATTATAATCATATTCAGTTTTAGCGCCCCAAGTCCAATAATCTCTAAACCATGATGTTTCCCAAGCTCCAGTTGCATAAGCATTTGCATATTCCAAAACCTTTGCACGATGCCAGTCGGTAGCTCCATAAACTCCAAGAATTTCCGCTTCATCCGCTTTATTTAAACGAGAACAGTCATTAAATACAACACCATCAGGAGTTGCTTCAATTACAAAATATCCCCAATGTGAATATCCTGCTTCTGAATCGTAGTGGTATGAATAACCTAAATAAATAGCTACGTGATCCCAATGGCCCGGAATTAGATCTTCATATTTTCCTCCTGCAGTAAGAATTAAATCTCCTGGTCGAGCAATTCCTGGAATATCAAGTGCATTTCCATCTCCTTCATCCCCGATTGCAACAACATTATTGAAATTCAAAGACATACCGAGGATAACAAGTGCTGCTAGAAGATACTTTTTTTTTAATTTCATATAAATCCTCCAAATTTTAAAAAAAAATTCCAAATTTCCTGTGAATGATAGAAATATCCACAGTAAACTTGATCAAACATTTGTTTTTGTTATTTATAAAAATTAAGAAATTTCTCTAAAAAGTGCAAATTTGTTTGAAAATCTCTTTTTTTGTCAATTTACTGGAATTTTAGAAAATGAAAAGTGGATGCAAAAGCTTAATAGAATAAAGTGGATCTAATTGATAATAGATTTTAAATTTCAAAATGGGATTTATTCAAGGTTAATAAGTTAATTTCCCAAATTGAGGATATTCCTATGGAAGAGACAGTAAAAAAAATCGAGATATTACTTTATAATTATTTTCAAGCTTGCATTGATATGATGGAAGCTGTTTATGTATTTCAGCGTGAGGGGGAATTAATTGCTAAAAAATTATCAGAATCGCCAGAAACAATAATTTCTGAAGATAATCTTTATAGCAGCGTGGCAGAAATTGTAGACCAAACTCTCGAACGTATAAAATCTCAATATCCAGGTAGTTTTGGCACAAGTACATTTGAAACAAATGAACATCGTTTAGTATTTATTGAATGTGGGCAAAATGCTATCATGCTTTCTGTTTTTAAATTGGAGACTTTGCTTTCAAAAGTGATGCCATATGGCTTTTTAGTCGCTGAGAAAGTTGCTCGTTTAATAGACGAACCTGAATTAATGGTAGATTTAACTGTTCCAAATTTATTCTTAGGATACGAACTTTCATTCGATCCTTCTGTTACAAATTATCCTTATATTGAATTTAATGTCGATCCCGAACAAGCTCAGAAAGAAATTCATTTTAAATTATGTGTTATAGGAGAACCAGCAGTAGGAAAAACAACTTTAATATATCAATTTGTTCACGGTAAATTTTTAGAAAATTATAAGCCAACATTAGGAATATCTATAACTAATCAAGTATATAATTTGCAAGGCTTCAAACAAAATCAGCTAAATTTTATGATTTGGGACGTTGCAGGGCAGAAATTTTTTCAACGTGTGAGGAAATATTACTATCAAGGAGCAAATGTCGCATTTATTTGTTATGATGTTACCCGTCGAGAATCATTTGATCGAGTTGAGTTTTGGTATCAAGATATTCGAAGCGTGCTTCCAGGGATTCCAATAGTAATTATAGGGAATAAAATTGATCTTTTTGAAGATCGACAAGTCTCCCATATGGAAGGGGAACAATTAGCTCGACGTTTACATTGTTCATTTATTGAAACTAGTGCCAAAAGTGGTGAATATGTAAAAGATGCTTTCTCAATTGTGGGAATAGGTTTGTTTTTCAAATTGTACTCTACGAAAAATGAAAAATAATATAAGAATACGCTGTTTCATGATTTTTTCTCTTCTAGAAAAAGGAAAGGAAATCATTTTTTATCATCTTTCTTTACATATCATTATGGCAACCGTGGAAGAAATTCTTGCTCGGGCAAAAAATGACAACCGAACAGTTTTAACTGAATTCGAATCCAAAGAATTACTCCGTACCATTGGAATACCTATACCTGAACAGAGATTAGTACTAGCTTCTGAAGGTCAAGAAAAAGTGCTTCAAGCATGCAGTGAGATAGGTTATCCTGTAGTGATGAAATTAATGAGTGATAAAATTGTGCATAAATCCGATTCAGGGGCAGTAAAACTGAATATCCAAACCGAGACTGATGCCCAAATTGCACTCAATGATTTACTCGCTATTGAATGTGAAGATGATAAGAAGGCTATTTCCATCCAAAAGATGGCTAAAGATCCCATTGTCGAGATAATTATTGGTTCTCTTCAAGATCCTCAATTTGGAGCAACCGTTATGTTTGGAATTGGGGGTGTTTTAGTAGAAGTAATGAAGGATGTTGCTTTTCGAATTGCTCCAATTTCTGATTTTGATGCAGATGAAATGATTCACGAGATTAAAGGATTTAAAATTTTAGATGGATATCGGGGAAAACCTCAAGCAGATTTAGAAGCAATTAAAGATGCTTTGAAAAAATTAGCTCAACTAGCTTATGATCATCCCGAAATCGCAGAAATGGATTTAAATCCTTTATTTACCTATGAAGATGGAATTTTGGCGGTAGATGCCAGGATTATCTTGAAATCTGAATAAAATATTTTTATTTTTTTCCTTATTCTAATTAAAATTCTATTATTATTTTTTTTTATTAGGTTTCTTATCCAACTGTATTTAATATATTATTTTTTTTGATTGGAAAAAAGAGATACTTTCATCTATTAAGTTTTTGTAATTAGTCATTAAAAAAATGTAAAGATATTTAACTTAACTGGATTAAAAAACATGCCATTCTTTACAAAAAGAGAAAACTCTTTTAAACTATTATATGGATTAAGAATTCTATAATAAAATGAAAAGTTATAAATCTTTTTGCAATGCAATAAAATTATGGGAAAAAACATTTACATTCATCTTTCGAGAAAGAATTTAATCTCAATTTTATTTATATCCTTTATAATTATAGTTCAATTTCAAAATCCTAGCGGCTTTTACATTAGAGAAACGCGATTAAATCAAGATATGTCACAAGATCATATAAAAATAGACGATGATCAATTTGAAGTGATAAATACCCCTGAAAGTTCATCTTATTCCCAAAATTTGACTGCTTCAAAAGATATTGTCAAGGTTTCTCTTCATCAGGCGTATAATTCCACTTCAATTCAATCGTTTAATCAAAATTCAAATACTTTTACTATTTTTGCACCAAATTCAACTGCTTTTAACGTTTCTAGATCTCTTTTTCAGCTAGATAATATAAAAACTCAGAATTATACGTATGTTGTCGAGGATTCAAGTTCATCAGATACTGATATTACAGATTTATGGGTTACTTCATTTACTGTAGGAATGAACTGTTATCTTACTAATTTAAGTATTTGGGTTGTAAAGGATCTTTTAAAAACAGGAAATGGAACATTAGCTGCTTATCTTTTCAATTCTACTTGGGATTCTGATAATAGTAGGAGTAAACCGATCTATTCAAGCCAAAAATATCTAGGTTCAATTGTTATAAATTATGATAATCTTTGGTTCAATGCAAGTTTTGGAGCAACTTCTAATACTTTTCTTGATAATTCTCTCACAGACAATAAAACTTGGTTCATCGGTTTTGAAGAAGAATCAGGAGGTTCAGCATTTCTTGCGAATTGGAAATACAACACTGATGGAGTAGATAATTCTGAAGCGTATTACTGGTTGGGTGCAGAAAGCTGGCAACATTACGCTATTGATTTTACAGCAAAGATTGGTCTTAGCTTAAATAAAACTAATGTAGCACCGTCTGAAATAAATTTAAAAATAAATGATCTCCCCGTATATAATAATTCTAATCATCCTGCATTAAATTCTGGATTTTGGAATTATACAAGTTTTGGTAGCAATGGTGCAAACAGCATTAATTATCAAATATCATCAACATGGTATATTTATTCATTAGATATAAACCAAACATTAGTAAATTATACCAAATCATTTTATGCCAACACTTCATACACCGTAGAAAGCGGAGTTAGTGTTTATTGGAATTCTCAAGCCATCTTCACAGCTTTTGACCATCGTTTGAATAATAATACGGTTAACTTCACGATTCCGCTCAGTTGGACAGTTAATTCTTTGAAACGCGGATCTACTTCCATAACTTATACTTCCCATAGTAATAGCACCAATAAAATTCTCACGGTATTTGGTTCAGAGGCTCTTGATGGAAATTGGACGCTTAAGACCCAATCTTCCAATTTAATCTCTTCGGTTAAAGTGGGAAGAGGTAGCAAAGAGATTTCATTAGCCTATTCTAATGAGACTATCTCATTCAATGCTACTTTTTCAAAATCACTCACCGGAACAGTCAACTTAAGTGTTTACAACCCCGCTGATATCAGCAATGAACTTAATTATACTAAAGAAGTTAGCGTTACTGATGCAACTAGCGTTGATTTTGGATCTTGGATCATTGCAAATAATATTTCTGATTATGGGGAGTTCCGGGTGCAAGTATACTGGGAAAATTCTACTGATGCAGGTATTCAGGACACAACCATCTTCATTGCTGCAGCAACTAATTTTCAGTTCCTCACCACCAATAATTCAGAATATCTTAACTCAGGTGTACCATTTAATATCTCATTATTCTATATCGATGTGATGAAATCTGAAAATATCAGCAGTGCTACACTTGAATATGATCTTTCTTTAGGAAGTGGTTGGCAAACAGATGCAACACAATCAAATGCAGATAAAACTTATAATATTACAGTTGATCCAACACAATATACAATAGGTTATCATGAAATACCTATTCATATTAACAAAACCAAGTACATGAATTATTCCATTTCCTACGGCTTTTATATTGTTAATAATTCTCAGATCTATGAATATACTCAAGCAAATTCTCTTACTGCCATACGTGGTCAAAATACTACATACACTTTTAATTTTAATCAAACTTGGCAAAATACGCCAATTACAGGTGCAACAATAACTGAAAATACCTTAGAACCAGGGCTTGTTTGGAGTTTTTCAGACGATGGCAGTGGCAATTATACTATTCGGATAAATTCTTCACAAGTTAATGTGGGAACTTATACATGTGATTTTAGAATCTCAAAAGCTGATTATAAAACCCAGAATTTCCAATTTGATATTACAATAATTCAGGCTCAAACATCTATCGAATTAATCAATCAAACAAATAATATCAAACGAATTAGTGATTTAAATTTCACTACATATATTCGGGTAAAAGATACTGACAATAATTGGAATGTTGCAGGAATTACACCAAGTTCTTTAACTGTAATGAATATTACAAGTTCTGAATCTGTTTGGGATACAGATGAAGCATCAGATTGGCGTTTATGGGAAGTAGGTAATGGTATTTATGGAGTAAATATAAGTTTAGGATCAACTGGTGTCAATCGCATTGATTATGGAAGTTATTCGATTAGATTGAATATTAGCTATTCTCCAAATTATAATTGGAGTACTCTTGAGTTATCTTTTCATATTTTAGGCAATTCTACTTCTATTTCATTATTAGAAATAAACGATGGTTCTGTTCCAGCTTATGATGGGATTCCATTATCAGAATCACCTGCGAATACATATCATATTCTTCAAAATCCCACAGGTTCAGTCGAATTTGGATTACATTTTGATTTGATTGATAATGATAATAGTAATTCTGAAATTAATACTGCAAGTGTTAATTATTGGGCTTATTTAAATAGTACTACAGCTTTGGATACAACTTCATTCTTTGAATATTCTCTCTCGAACTTATATCATCGAGGGCGATTAGTATTAAATAGTTCATTATCAGTTGGAACTTATGAAATTAAGATTATTGCTGGTATGTATAATTATGAAAATGCTTCATATACATTTACTTTAGTTATCGAACCTGTGTCAACCCAGGCTGTTTTAGACAGTATTACACAAATAGGAAATGTTAATCATACTAATCCTGAATACAATGCTGGAAATAATACTTATTTTGTTTATGCACAATATGATTTACAATTGGATTTCTTATATCAAGATCTAAATAACAGCGTGAATATCCAAAGTGCTTCTTATGCAAAACTCAATTACAATAGTAATAATCTTAGTTTAACACCAACAGCTGGAGATATTTATCGCTTGACCATTCAATCTTCTTCGCTAATTATTGGATCTCATATAATTACGGTCTATTTTGGAAAAGCAGATTATATAAATGCCTCTTATTCATTTAATCTCACAATTTTACAATTGCCAACAGATGCTGGAAGAAATCTTGCATTATATCAGCCAGATCATAATAATTCTATGCTTGAAGGAACTCCATTTATTGTGTATCGCCCATTTAAGTTATGGGTAAATTCTTCTTATTTTGATACAAATAATTCTCAATTTTTAACTGCGTCTTATGCAGTTTTAAATTACAATGGTAAAAACTACACATCTAATTACTTTAGTAGTAATCTACACGGATGGGAAATACCTTTATCAGACTTAATTACAGGAGTTCAAACAATTACTCTTTATTTTGGTCTGGATAATTATAAAAATGCATCATACAGTTTTGATATAGAATGCAGATATAATCCTACAAATATCTCATTTGTTGAAATAACTCAACCTGATCATCAACCTGGAAATATGCTTCCATATAATTCAACATATTATAATTACACGGCATATTCTGCCTACAGTATTACTTTGAATATGTCAACATATGATACTGTAAACAATACATTTCTTTCAAGCGCTAATGTTCAGCTTTCATTCAACTCACAAATCTATTATCCGAATTTTACTTTAAACGATATGTTTATCTGGGTTTTGCCTGTAATTGATTTAGATTTAGGAACATTTAATATAACTATTACTTTTTCGAAAACTTACTATTTCAATAATACATATTCGTTTAATATTAGTATCTATGATTTACCTACAGCAGTTTATGGTCATTTCACTATATCACAACCAGATCACAATTCAACTACAATTTCTAATGAACCATTTTTAGTTTATACTGCATATTCAGTTGTTATAAACTGTTCTTATTATGATACAAACAATTCAGATTATATTTCATTAGCAAATGCTCAGCTATATCTTGATGGTACATTCATTTCTAATTCTAATTCATACAATTCAACTGCATATGGATGGGTCTTGGATATCTCAGGATTATCACTTGGAATTCATGAAATCTGGTTAAATTTCAGTAAAGATCATTATAAAAATAGTTCAAAAAGTTTTATGATTTCAGTGGATCATCAAGTGACTACAGCACAATTAGTTGACATCACTCAAGAAGAGCATAGCAGTGCTACTTTAATAAAAGGTGCAGATCCGTTGAATAATTATACTGTTTATATGAAATATGGATTGAATCTTTCCCTTTCATTCACAGATCCCACAAATGGAAGCACACCAATTGAAACTGCAACAGTCACATTTTGGTTAGATGGTGTGAATTTTCCTGTCGTGTATTCGGGATCACATTTTCTTGTAAATATTAATGCAAATGATCTTCAAACACATCCAGGGGAATTCATTCCTGTTTTGATCCACTTTAATGAAACTTTCCACTACAACCAAACTATTGCCTTCAATTTGACAATTATTGTTCTTCCAACTATTTCGGGTAGCACTTTTGAAATAACACAACCACAACATAATAATTCGCAGTTATCTGGAAATCCTTTTGTTGTTTACGTTCCTTTTAATCTATATTTAAATTGTTCATATTGGGATACATTTAATGATGAGTCTGTAAATGGTGCATGGGCAATAATTGAATATAATGGTGTTAACTATTCTTATTCTAGCTATAGTGGTGCTCTATATCGCTTTAATATTGATTCTTCATTATTGGTTGAAGGAGAAAACCAAGTTATTACATTTTATTTTGGTTTAGATAATTATGCGAATTCTTCCTATTCAATTGCAATTTCTGTGAAAAAGCTTCCTACTTCCCAAAGTCTAGTTAGTCTAAGGCAACCAAATCACTTAGGATATGAAAATGATGAATTAATTGCAGATGCAACCTTTGGAAGTTATTATTTATATCGTGCTTATGATTTTCGATTAGAATTTAGTCTGGTAGATCCAACAAATAGTAATAGCCCAATTTCAACAGCGTCCGTTTCTTTCCTTTACAATAGTATACCATATAATCTGAGCTTTAGTTCTGGATCTGGAACATATTTTTATGTTATCCCTGCAGAAAATTTAACTGTTGGAAACGCTATAATTTCAGTTCACTTCACGGGTGTTGGATTACAAGCGCAGACAATATTCTTAAATTTAACTGTGTTAAATCTTCCTACAGAATTCCGAAATTTTGAAATATCGCAATATGACAATGATTTTTCATCTAGTGATGAACCTGAGAATGCAACAATCGGATATGTAATTTATGATGCTTTTAATTTAACTTTGTTTGGTAGTTTCTATGATTTAAACAACTCAAAATATATATCTGGTGCTTGGAATCAAGTTATCTTTAACAACACTGTATATTCTTTAAATTATTTTGTCAATGATAAATATGGATGGCTAATTCCAGCAAATGATTTGATTCCTGGTAAATATGAAATTCAAATTAAAATTGGACTTGACACATATGAAAATGTGACAAAAACATTTAATGTAACTGTTGAAGTTCTTGCTACAAGTATCCATTTTAATGAAAACACTAATGATAATGATTTACGGCAAGAAGATCGACCGAATTACCTTCTTCATCCTGTTCAGTTAATTGGGGGTGTTTATCATGTTTTCATAAAATATGATGTAATCATTGATGTGGTTTATTATAATGAAATTGATAATACTCCTTTAGCTTCTGCAGATTATGCGTTGCTGTCTTATAGAAATTTCAACACAACAGGAGTAGAGTTTTCACCTGGCAATTATCGTTTTACAATTCCCGCATCTGTATTATCTTTAGGATTATTTAACGCTACTTTGAAATTTGGGAAATTAACTTATGAAAATGCAACAAGTGTGATATATATTGAAGGCCATCTCTTAAGTACGCAATTACTCGTCAGTTCTCTAGAACAATCTGAACATCAAGGTGTAATTTCACAGAATTTGTTAAATTCTTCATCTCATATCATTTATCTTCCATTTGATACTAGTTTAACTGTAGAATTTTTGGATTTAAATAATACTATTCCAATTAGTTCAGCAACTGTAGCAGAGATGACACTTAATGGTTCGCTTGTATCAATAAATTCTCAATCAAATGGAATTTATTCATGGATCATACCAAAATCATTACTTTCAATAGGTCTTTTTACCGTACAAATTTCTCTACAAATAGAAGATTATCAATCTCAAGTTTTTATTTGCTTTTTGAATGTTTCTATAGTAAAAAGTCAAGGTGAATTAGTATATTTGCAACAAGATGATAAAGAACTTTCCTTTAATGAAACTTCTCAAGAATATACTGCATTTGCACCTTTTGATATCTTGTTATCATATCAATTTATTGATACTGTGATTAATTCAACCTTTAATAATATATCTGTGGTAGATCTAACACTGAATGGAGATCAACACTATAATGCTTTAATTATTTCGGGTAATTTTGTTTTTACGATATTGTCAAGCGATCTTTTACTTGGAACAAATGAAATTGTAATACAATTTTCTCAATATGGATATGAGAATATCTCTATCTCAATAAACATCAACGTAATTTCTGAATATTCTGTATCTATTACTTTATTGAGTAAACCAACAAGTGTTACTCAAGGAGACAAACTTTCTTTAGTTTTCCAACTTTCTTATTCAATTGGAGATGAAAATTTTCCATTAGAAGGGGAGTCTGTGACTCTCCGCGTAAATCACCCCGATATTAGTCCAATTACCAATATTACAGATGAGACTGGTAAAGTTTACTTTGAATTTGTCCTTCCAATTGGTGATTATTCTGATTTGAATATATCAGTAGAATATAATGGCCAGCAATATGGTATTGCTGAAAGTGAAAATTCTATTGAAATTACAGTTGAACCACCACCCAGCATTCCAATTTGGGTTGTTTACATTATTTTAGGTTTTGTTGGTTTCATTACGATTGCTGTTACTATTCAAAAGAAAATTATTCAGCCCCGTCGGATGCATTTTACTGATTTAGTTATGTCTTCAGCTACAATTTTTGAAGATGCAATTAATATCCAACACATTATGGTAATTTATAAAAGTTGGGGAACATCCATCTTCTTTAAGTCCTTTGCAGAAGATACATTTGATCCAGATTTGATCAGTGGATTTTTATCCGCGGTCCAATCTTTTGGAAAAGAACTTAAAACTCAAAATACACTTAATGAATTATCATATGGAGACAAAATTCTACTATTTTCTGATGGCGAATTTATTCGGGTTACTTTGGTTTTAAGCAAGACTGCATCTCCATTTTTAAAACGAAACTTATCAAAATTTGTTAATGTTTTTGAAGTTCAATTCAAAGAACAATTGACAAAATGGCATGGACAACTTAATGTATTTCAAGGTGCAGAAGATTTGGTAGATGAAGTTCTAAAAACTTCAGTAATATTACCTCATAAATTCAATCAAGAAATTAAAAAACCTAAGGATTTACAACGCACTTTGACGAAGCATGTTTTATCAATTGCCCAATCATTAATTAGTGAAAATCGCCCATTTTTGTTTTTGGCTCAACTTTTGCAGCAATCCTTGGATGAAACAGGAAAAGATGCGCCTGAAATTATTCTTTCAATTACTGAATTACTCGATAATAAGATTTTAATTCCTATTAAAATTGAGCAGATCGAAAGACCAGAATTGACTGAATCACAAAAACAAGATCTTCATATGCGTGTTTGGCAGATTCCAAATAAATCCAATGCAGAAAAGGAAGAAATATTTGAACAATTAACTCAACTATCTGATGCTGAGCGTGAAGTTGCATTAAGTTCACTATTACAGAAGGTTACAATAACTTCTGAATATACCAAAGAAGAATATGAAATTCCCAAATTCACCAATGAAAAAGCAGCAAGAAAAGAAATAAAATCTTTGATTTCACAAGCTAAAAAAGCAGCTAAATCTCAAACATATGATGAAGCGTTAAAATTCTATGAAATTGCTGAGGTTATTGCCATTCAATGGAATTTAAAGGAGACAATTAAGGAGTTAGAACGTGTAAGTTTATCTACAACAGTACTTAAAGAACAGACAATAATGAAAATATCTAAGAAACAGGCTAAAAAACACGAAAAATCTAAAGAATTTGAACTTGCAAATTCAGAATATCAAAATGCCCTAGATGCAGCTCATAGATTATTCCAATTAGGTTTTCAAGAATATGAAGAAGAAATTAAGTCTCTTACACATAAAGTTGTTGAACTAAAGCAAGAATGCAAATCAGAACAAAATAATGAAGATTGTTTAGATGAAAGTATCATGATTAATTCTCGCAAGAATCTATTGAAATTCTATAATAAAAATGAAAAGAAATTGAGTTATCGAGAAAAAATATTAATTCTTACTCGAATAGCTGTAATTTCAAACCTACTTTTTAAATCTGGAAATGCTTCTGAAATTAAAAATATACGAACTTATCAAAAGAAAATTGATTCTCTGAAAAAATCAATATCTAAGGAATCTGAAAGTGTTCAAAAAGAAATTCAAGAAAATAACATTGTTCTGCAAGAAATGGCTGAAAACTTGGAAAAATTGATAAAAGAAGCAGAATTGAATGAGAATTGGTTGGAGTCCCTATTTTTATATCAAAAACGTGTTGATATATCATATCAACTTGGAAACATCGATCGTGGTGTCTATTTTATTGGTCAGATTAAGACAAAATTAGATAAAGTTCCTTATTTATATGATTTAATTGATGATTACAACCAAAAACTTTCTATCGCTGAAGAGCAAAATAATCCTGGAGAAATGCAGAAATATCATGATCTACTCAAACTTCTACATGAAATTATGTTTGAGTTTGAACTATAAAAGAATTTATAAAATTATAACATATTTATTTTCTTTTTTTTTCTGTAATCATTTATTTTTTTTTGAAAATTTTACCAATAAGTATGAAATATACTTATAACAATGATCTCACACTGAAAACTTTCTTAAATCTTTTAAAAAATTAATAGCTGTGTATTTATTAAATCAATCAGTATAGAATCAGTTAATATTATTGTGAATGAGTTATTAAATGATAAGTAAAATAAAAAAAGAAAAAAAAAGAATATTACATGCGAATTCTATTGCTTATTTTCCTTCTTTTTTAAAAGAAATACCTAAACTTTTTCGGAAATATAACTTTAATAACTCCACAGAACCAATTGTTACAACAATTGCTGGGATTACCCAAAGCCATTCGACAGGTTGAAGTGGAATCACTTTGAAAGCTTCTCCAAGGAAAAATCCTGGTATAAATAGAGATAATGATAAAATTACGGATGCACATACTGAATATAACATAAACATGTTTGTTGTTAAACCTATTTTGAAAACTGAGTTATATTCAGAACGACAATTATATGCATTGGCCATTTCTGTAAACATCATAATAAGAAATGTAATTGATCGTGCATTCCACATTACGTATATTTCCAACAATAAGCTTTGACCTCCATCATTTAAATTTGCAAGGTCACCTAAATGTCCTGGATTATCGGCATATTTAGCGATTAATCCATCTAAATTTTGAACATTTTCGTATTTATATACTAGATTTATATGATCTGCAGAAACTGTAGTTATATCAGTTGGAGCAAAAGGAGGGATTCTATCGTAAAGGAGATAAACTCCTAATACTAAAATGGTTAAAATCACACCCCGATATACCATTGTAATTACAAAATTCTTTGTTAGAATAGGTTCATCTAATGGTCGTGGTTTCTGTTGCATTAAGGTTGGATCATAAGGATCATAACCTAAAGCGACTGCTGGAGCACCATCTGTAACTAAATTAATCCAGAGTAATTGTGTGGCAACTAGTGGTGTTGGAAATCCAATTAATGAAGCAATAAATAATACTAATACTTCCATGATATTAGATGAAAGTAAATATTGGATGAATTTTTTAATATTATCATAAATTCCCCGTCCTTCTTCAACTGCATTTACAATTGTTGCAAAGTTATCATCTGCTAAGACCATTACTGCTGCTTCTTTCGAAACATCTGTTCCTGTTATTCCCATAGCAACACCAACATTTGCAGTCTTAAGTGCAGGTGCATCATTTACCCCATCACCTGTCATAGCTACAACTTCACCTTGTCGTTGAAGTGCTTTTACAATTTGAAGTTTGTGTTCTGGACTTACTCGAGCAAAAACAGGGCATTGTTCTATTTCTTCATCAGTCATATGTTCAATATCTTTACCTTCATGTGTACTTTGACCTGGTTTGACTAAATCGAGTTCTTCAGCAATTGCAGTTGCTGTGATAAGATTATCACCAGTAACCATTTTTACTTTTATTCCAGCATTATAGCATTCTTGAATTGCTTTTTTAACTTCAGGTCGTGGTGGATCAATCATAAACTGCATTCCTACGAATGTTAAATTTCTTTCAATCACTTCAATTTCTGGTTTTTCTCCTTCTTTTACTTCTCTAAAAGCAAATCCTAAACCACGTAATGCATCTTTTGCTTTACCTTCATATGCACTTAAAATTTCTTTCTTATCTTCTTCAGTAATTGGTCGAATTTTACCATCTATTTGAATAGTATCACAGTAGTCAAGTAAAATTTCTGTGGCACCTTTTACAAATGCAACGTTTTTACCTTCATACTTATGAATAGTGGTCATTCGTTTTCTCGTTGAATCAAATGGAATCTCATCAATTCTTGGATATTGTTCAATCATCTTTTTATGTTCAAAACCCGCTTTCCAAGCTGAAGTAATTAAGCACCCTTCAGTTGGGTCACCAAATGTATTCCATTTTTTATTAGTAGTAGATTGACTGAGACGAGCATTATTACATAAAATACCAGTTTTAAGCACAAGTTCTAAATCTGGAATAGAATTAATATCGACTTCTTGATCATTGACAAGTATCTTTCCATCAGGAGAATAACCTGAACCACTTACTGTATAAATTTTTCCTCCTGCCCATATTGCCCGAACTGTCATTTCATTTTTTGTCAATGTTCCTGTTTTATCTGAACAGATAACACTTGTACAACCTAGAGTTTCAACTGAATGTAATTTTTTAACAATTGCATTTTTGTTTGTCATTCGAGTGACACCGATAGCTAAGCATACAGTTACAACAGCTGGGAGTCCTTCTGGGATTGCAGCTACAGCTAGAGCTACTCCGGCTAAGAATGAACCTGCAATATCAAAACCACGAAGAATGTAAATTAATGCAACTAATCCACATATAACTAAAATGATATTTCCTAATACTTTTCCAAATTGTGCCAAACTTATCTGCAAAGGTGTCATTTTTTCTTCTGCTTCAGAAATCATTGTGGCTATTTTCCCAACTTCAGTTTTCATACCAGTTTCTGTTACGATAGCTTTTGCTCGACCAAATGTTAAAAGAGTTGAAGAAAAGACCATATTCTTTCGTTCAGCGAGAGGACATTCTGGATCTTCAATTACATCTACTTTCTTAGAAACAGGGACACTTTCACCTGTTAAAGCTGCTTCTTCTACTTTAGTATTAGAAACATCAAAAAGCCTTCCATCAGCAGGAATCATATCTCCTTCATGAAGGATCATTATATCTCCTGGAACAATTTCCCGGAATTTTACTGTTATCTCTTTTCCATCACGAATTATTTGAGCATCAGGTGCAGAAATTCTTTTTAATGCTTCAATTGCTTGATCTGCTTTACCTTCTTGGATAAAACCAACAATTGCATTTAAAAAGACAATAACAGCAATAATAATCCAATCATACCCAAGTGATGGAGGTTGACCTGCTTTAACAGAATGAATGTACTCGACTACGGCTGAAATGATTGCGGAACCAATTAAAATATAAATTAAGACATCTTTAAATTGATCCAGAAAAACTTTCCATCGCGGTCGTTTTTCTTTTGCTTGTAACTCATTATATCCGTATTTCTCCAGATGTAAAGCCGCCTGTTCTTGTGTTAATCCTTTTTCCATAGAAGTTCCTAGTTTTTTTTCAACTTCTTCTGGAGCAAGTAAAAACCATTTTGGTTCTTCTTGAACTGGCTTCACTTCATTTTCTTGAGTTTCCATTTTTTTAAGCCTATTTATTTTTTATTGAATATAGGGTTATGATAAAATCAACATTAATTGTGAATTTCTTATACAAAAAAAGCAAAGAATAAGAAATTAATGATGTTGATTATACCCAACCTCTAATTTAAATTAAAAGGAAGCCGAAATAAAAGTCCTTCTACTCAAAAAAACATACTAATTTTTGGAAAAATGTCATAAAGTTAAATTAAAAATGCCCTAAAATTTACTTTTTTTATACTTTTTGTATTTTTTTTATTGACATTATCATAACAATTTAATATTATTGCAAAAATCATCGAAGTAGAGATAAATTATCTTTAAATATTATTGTTCTTGCTGATATCGTTAATTGAATAAATTATATCCTCGTGATTGCTTAAATTTCGATAAATAGATGTTTTTCCTTTCATTTAGATTGTTTATAATAAATCTGAAAGAAATTCATCATTTGGTGCTAAAAATTGAATTTTCTGATTTTTAAAACCCTCTGAAAAGATTGACATAATTGAAAAATGAAAAAAAAATTTCGACTATTTTTTATTAATTTTTTAAAAGAAAAAAAATCTTATTGATTGTAATATAAAGATGAAAAGAATTAATAATGTTCATTTCTATTTAATCAACAAAATGCATTTTCTGAGATATGGATTGAATTTTTTTACACAACATAAAGTTCGCTTTTGGGCTTGTCTTCTGGGATTTTCCTTCGCTTTAGGTTCAGTTTTTACAATCCAAGGGTATGTGTCTATTTTTTCTCAAATTGTTGAAAATCATGCCTTATTGAATAACAATAATTACTTAGTGGTTGAGAAGGGTAGTAATTTAATTCAATTACTTCCTTTTGATTCAAATATTAACGAAAATTATACTAAAGAACTTGAAAGTATACCTCATATTATAGCTTGTATTCCTCTTATATTTAAGGAATTTAGCAACTCTTCTGAATATTCTTGGTGGTCTCCTGCAATTATTGGTGCTCCCTTTGATGAAATTGATCTGATATTTGATAATCATGTTCAAAATTATCTTGAATCTGGAAATTGGCCTTTTATATCCGATCAACATGTACTTATTGGTGCAGAATTCTCAAACAAAGGATTAAAGCTGGGAGATCAAGTTCAGATAAATAATTTTTCATTAATCATTGGTGGTATTCTTCAAAGTATTAATCCTTTATTTGATCAATGTATTTTCGGAGATTTTTCTATGATTCAATCAACATTCGAGATGGAAGGATATTGTTCAAGTATTTTTGTTTTAACAGATTTAATTCAACAAGGTTCTGCTACTAACCATTCAATCTTTTCTATTGAAGAAAAAATTGAAGAATCATTTCCCAACTTAAAAGTAATTAATCAATTTTCATATAAAACTTCAATTCAAGGTGTTTTTGGTAGTTTTAATGCATTAACTCAAGTGATTAGTGTCTTTCCTTTAATTATTAGTTTGATCTTCTTGTTTGTGTTGATCCAATTAACATTTAAAGAACGTCAATCAGAAATGTGTATTTTAAGGGCTATTGGAGCTTCAAATATTCGACTTTTTTCTGTAATCTCCTTTGAATTAATGATTATGGGTATTATTAGTTTTTTTATTGCAATAATTATTGGTTTTAGTTATTTTGGTATAATATATTTATTTTTTCCTGAAATTAGAATTGGGTATTCTATTCAACAGTATATTTTACAAATGAAAGAACAAATTCCATTCAGAATTTATGTAAATACTGGAATTCTTGCTTTATTCTTATTAGGAATTGTTTGTTTGCAGATTCTTTGGGATATCGTTCATATGAATATAATTACTGGAATAAAAGAAATGGAGTAGTGATTTACAAAATTTGCAATCTGAAAAATTATATAAGAATAATATAGGAATTAAAAAAAAATTTACATACAAACAAAAATCGATAAAAATTTAAGTGAATAATTATGCATCTCTTTTCATACATTCTTCAAAATTTTCAAATAAAAAAAAATCGAACTAAATTACGTGTGGGTGCTATAACATTTGCTTTAATAAGTTCATTAGTAATGGGTTTTTTGATAAATATATATTTAATAGCTGAAAAAGGTTTTTTTTCCCCATTTGAGAGTTATGACCAAATTGTTGAATCTGGAACAAGTTTCACTCAATTTTTACCTGTTAGTTCTTTATACAACCAAAAATTTCAAACTAAAACAGAAAATATATTAAATCATAGTGTTTATCCTGCTTTAATCATCTCAAATACTCCATCTATCGCAACTTTTCATTTTTCATATATTATAGGTATGCCTTTCAATATGATAGACAATTTTTGGCAAAATTTCTCATTGTCACAAGGCAGATGGTTGCATTCACAGCAAGAAGTAGTTGTAGGATGGAATTTAAGAGAGAATTCCACTGTTTATTTACGAAATTATAATTTAACTGTTGTTGGTGTTTTTGAATTCTCTTATTCCTTTTTGGATTTAGTGATTCTCACAGATTTAGAAATGTTACAGAATATTACTAATCATAAATCTCTAATTTCTGTAATGTACGTTCCAAAATTGCAAGATTCACAAATTAATGAAAAAAACCTGTTAATAAGCAAATCAAAAATTGATTCTATCGAGGCTCTTTCACCTCAAATAGATTACTTAACTTCAACAGATATTCACCGTATTCAATCAAAATTTCAAGGATTTATAGATAGTATCTCTCAAATTTTCATTTTTCTTAGTACCGGAACTGCTTTCTTCTTCATTTTAGTTGTAAATATTATTCAATTCCAGAATCAGAAGAAAGATTTTCTTTTATTCTCACAAATAGGGATGAAAACAGGCAAAATTTATTCACTATATTGGATTGAAAATGGAATAATCCTTGTTTTAAGCCTAATATTAGGTATTCCTATTTCGATGGGAATATTTACTGGATTATATTGTTATATTCGATTACAATCTGATTTATCTTTTACAATGTATCAAAATCTTCAGATTGCTTTTTGGATTTTAAAACGAGCTTTTCCTTTTCAATATATGAGAAAGTGCATCATTTGGATTAGTTGTTTTTATGTAATTATGCTTATGTTCACAACGATTTATGATTTTTTCAATAGAAAATCATTTGTTTTATATAAGAAAATAAAATAAAAAAGGTAAATTCTAATAATTTTTCAAAGATATAAGAAAATCTATTAAATTTAACCACTTTTTTCAAATAATTGTTATATTTTCTTAAATATATTTAAATTTAGGATAAGAAAATCTTTTATTGTAATTTATCATCGAAAAATTTTTTACAAATGTATAATTTTCATTCTTGTTCATGAACAGTGGAATTGCCTCTGTCACTTTCTTATTTTCTAAAAATTACTAATCCCCAAATAACACAATTAAAAGGTGTTCAACTATCTCATACAATCTAGAAACCCTTAAAGTTATTGATAAAATTCGCTTCGGGCTTTTATCTCCTGAAGAAATTCGTAAAATGTCTGTTGGTCGGATTATTACGGCTGATACATATGATGAAGATGGTCTTCCCATTAAATCTGGCTTAATGGATTCTAAGTTAGGTACAATTGAACCAGGACAAAAATGTGCGACATGTGGTAATCGAGTTGGAGCATGTCCTGGTCATTTTGGTCATATTGAGCTTGCTAGGCCTGTCGTCCATGTTGGTCATGCCAAATTACTTTTAAAAATACTGCGCGGTATATGTCATGAATGTGGACGAGTATTATTGACTGAGGAGCAAATTGAAGAATATTACGACCGTCAAGATAAATATATTGAAATTTTCGATAAACCAGATGAAACCCTAATTGGAGAAATATTTAAATCTGCAAGAAAATCGAAAGAATGTCCCCATTGTGGTGCAGAAAAACATAAAATAACAATTGAAAAGCCTACAACCTTCTATCGTGGAGGAGAACGTCTGACTCCAGTTGATATCCGAGAATTACTTGAAAAAATTCCAGAGAGTGATTATGGTCTTTTTGGGATTAATCCAGAAACTGCACGACCGGAATGGATAATTTTAACTGTATTACCAATACCTCCTGTTTGCGTTCGTCCATCTATCACATTGGATAGTGGAATTAGATCTGAAGATGATTTAACACACAAATTGGTAGATGTTATCCGTATTAATCAACGTCTGCGAGAAAACATCGATGCAGGTGCACCTCAATTAATTGTGGAAGATTTATGGGAACTTTTACAATATCACGTTACAACTTATTTCAATAATGAAGTAAGTGGGATTCCTCCAGCACGGCACCGTTCTGGACGTGCCTTACGTACATTAACTCAGCGGTTGAAAGGAAAAGAAGGGCGATTTAGATCAAATCTTTCTGGAAAGCGGGTGGACTTTTCTGCTCGTACCGTAATATCTCCCAATCCTCATATTTCTCTAAATCAAGTTGGGGTTCCTTATAAAATTGCAAAAATTTTGACAGTTCCTTCTTATGTAACTGAATTTAATATTGAAGAGATGAAGCAAGCAGTTTTAAATGGACCTCATACCCATCCTGGTGCAAATTATATTATTCGAGAAGACGGACGCCGTATCGATTTGAGATTTGTCAAAAATCGAGAAATTGTTGCATCAACTATTAAACCAGGTTTTATTATAGAACGTCATTTGCGAGATGGTGATTTAGTTCTGTTTAATCGACAACCTTCACTCCATCGAATGTCAATAATGGCACATGAAGTAAAGGTGATGTCTGGAAAAACTTTCCGATTATCTTTAGTTGTTTGTCCTCCCTATAACGCAGATTTTGACGGCGATGAGATGAATTTACACGTTCCACAAAGCGAAGAAGCACGAACTGAAGCCGAATATCTGTTAAAAGTCCAAGAACATATAATTTCTCCTAGATATGGTGCTCCCATTATTGGTGCAATTCAAGATTTTATTTCTATTGGTTATATTTTCACAAGGAATGAACGAGCACCTGGTGTACCTAATGTATATAGTAGGAAAGATACATTTATGCTTCTATACTGGGGAAATGTCTTTCGAAGAAATCCATCATTTTCTATCAAAGATCTTACTCCTGTAAATCCTGAAGATCCAGAAAATGAGTGGAAGTATACAGGAAAGGAGATATTTAGTTGTATTTTGCCCCACGATTTAAACATGGAGTTGAAATCCAAATTTTATAAAGATGAAGAAGGTGCACGTATTGGAAGCGATGGATATGATGTAATACGTAATGGAAAAATGATTTCTGGAGTAATTGATAAAAATTTGATGGGTGATGGTAAGTCTTCCAGTATTTTACATCGTATTATTCGAGATTACGGACCAACTCGTGGGCGACAATTCCTAGATGATTTTTGTGGAATGATGGTTTGGGCGATAACAATGACTGGATTAACCATGGGAATTGATGAAGTAGATATAGGTCGTGCCCGCAGTGATGTTCATAATAAAATTTATGAAGCGTATGACAGAGCAGCTGAATTGATTAAAGCATATTATGAAGAAGATGAAGAAATATTACCTTGTGCGCCTGGTCGTACTCTTTACGAGACTTTAGAGCTGAATTTAATGAGTCTATTAAATAAAGTTAGGGGTGAAGCTGGAAATATTGCATCCCACTTTTTAGGTGATACTGCTCATTCAGTTATTATGACCAAATCTGGTGCAAGAGGAAATCCCTTAAACTTAGCTCAAATGGCTGCTTGTGTAGGGCAACAATCTGTTCGACAAAACCGAATTCATCGAGGTTATATTGATCGAACTCTACCACATTTTAAAGTTAAAGATTTATCTCCAGCAGCGCGTGGGTTTGTATTGAATTCATATCGTGATGGATTAACACCTACTGAATTCTTTTTCCATGCTATGGGTGGGCGTGAAGGTTTAGTTGATACTGCTGTACGAACAAGTTCATCTGGATATATGCAACGAAGATTAGTTAATGCTTTACAAGACATGGTTGTTGAAAATGATTTATCTGTTCGTACATCTGAAAATATGGTTGTTCAGTTTAAATATGGTGATGACGGAATTGATCCAGGTCGATCAGATGCAGGTGACATTCTGAATTTTGATCAAGCGATAATAAAAACACGATCATTTAAGCAGTTATTGGAAAAAGAAGAAAAAATTGCTCAAAATTTAGATGAATCTTCACATCCAGAATTTCCAGTTTCATATGTTAAGAATATTACAAATCATGGTTTTTCAGTTATAGAACAGATTGGAGAATCTCCAACGATTAATGAAGTAAAAAGTAAAACGAAAAAGACTTTAAAAAAGGTTACTTCAAAGCCTATAAAAACAACCGAATCTTTTTCTGAAAAATTAAAAGATGAGTTATTATCTATTGCTGATTATGAAGAAAGTGATTTAAGTCAATTGAACGATAATGATTGGTATCAATATTATAAATTAGATACAGGAAAAAATGCAATTTATCACGGAAATGCAACTAAATTATTTAAAAATTGGAAATCAAAAAAAATAGAGGAAAAAAAATCAGCTAAACCTATTTCCCCAGAAAAAATAGAAGGACTTAAAAAAGATGAGAGTAAGAAGAAGAAATTAGCTGAAGAAAAAATAGAATCTTTTGAGACTCCTAAAACTCTTGCCGATTTTTCTTCTTTAGATCTAAATACTTTGTCAGATGAAGATTGGTATCAATATTATATGCTAGATACAGGAAAAAATGCAATATTTCGAAAAAAACTAACCAAGCTATTTCAAAAGTGGAAATCTGATAAATTATCTGAATTTGAAATTTCTGATGGAACTCATGAAATAGATGATGATGTTGTAGTTGAGGATGCTGAAATTGAAAAAGAAAAAACTGAAGAACAAGAACAACAATCCGATTTAGCATCTCGTAACTTCAAATCGCTAACAATTGAAGAAAGATATCAATTATATAATCAAGAAACAGGGAAAAAGGCGATTGTTAGAGGGGGAACTACAAAAATATACAAAAATTGGGAATCTAAAAAATTGGAGAAAGAATAATTATAGGTGAAAATAATGGCAAAAAAATCGTCAAGAAAATCGATTAAAAAATCAAATAAAAAACCCACTTTAAGCCCAGATGAACACCGAATTGATGAAGGTATTAAATTTTTACGAGAACATGGATTACAAGACTATTATCTGAATAAAGTTCGGGAAATCATTGAAAAAGAAGATTTTCGTGGAGAAGAGATTGATTACTTTATTAAAGAAATATATACCAATTACAAAAGAGCATTAGTTTTACCTGGTGAACCTGTTGGTACAGTCGCAGCTCAATCAATTGGTGAACCAGGAACCCAGATGACTTTACGAACCTTTCACTATGCAGGAGTTTCAGAATTTAGTGTCACCCAAGGTTTACCTCGATTAATTGAGTTAGTTGATGCTCGTCGAAATCCTAGTACGCCTATTATGTCCATCTTTCTTGATGAAGAACATCGATATAGTATTGAAAAAGCTAAAAAAGTACATTCTCAAATTGAACAAATTAAAATTGAAACAATTACTAGCGATGCAGAGATTGATCTTACTGAATATACTTTGAATTTGACTATGATTCCTGATTTAATGGAAGATAAAGACATAACATATGATGATATCCTTAAGAAGCTTAAAAAATTCAAAAAGAAGGGTGAAATTGAAGTCGATGAAGAAATGGATATGATAATTATTAATCCTGAAACTGAAGATCTTCAAAAGCTTCAAAAATTAAAAGAAAAAGTAATGAAAACCCTTATTCGAGGATTACGTGGAATTAAACGCGGAATGATCAAAAAAGAAGATGACGAATGGACTATTCAAACAGAAGGAACTAATTTAGGCGATGTATTAATAAAAATTGACGGCGTTGATGCCACTCGTACATATTCTAATCACATTCACGAAATCGAAAAATTCTTAGGAATTGAAGCAGCTCGGCAAACTATTATTCATGAAGCAGTTTCTGTGTTGGAAGACCAATCATTAGAAGTCAATATTCGACATTTGAATTGTATGGCTGATTTAATGTGCGCATCAGGGTCAATCCAACAAATTGGTCGTCATGGAATTAGTGGAACAAAAGAATCTGTCTTGGCACGTGCTGCTTTTGAAGTAACCATAAAACAGTTGATTAATGCAAGTATTGCTGGTGAAGAAGAAAAATTGCAGGGAATTCCTGAAAATGTAATTGTTGGACAATTAGTTCCCACAATTGGAACCGGTTCCATTGAGTTAACTATGGATTTTTCTGAAACTCTCCGTTTATTGCAAAATCAACATGTAGATCAATCTGATCAATAATCTAAAAATCTTTTTTTTTCCTTCCATTCTTTATTATCATTATTATTTTTATTATTCTTTGATATTTACTGCTTTTTTTACCGCTTTCGCTCTGTTAAATATTACAAACATAAATTTTTTTTAATATGGTTGATTATCGAAATTATCATATTGAGTGGATGAAATTATGTCATATCGACGAGGTCAACAAAAATTAAAGCGCCGAAAACGATCGAGTGCAAAGTCACTATGGGATGAAGGTAAAGAAATCAACGTAGCCGTAAAAACTGGGAAAGTTCTTTTAGGTGAACGTTCAGTTACTCGAGAATTATCAATGGGTGACTTGAAAATGATTGTGTTAGCGCGAAATGCTCCTGCAAAAGTTGTGAATCAAATAAAAATACTAAATAATTGTTTAGAATCTCCAATTCCTGTATATGTTTCAAAAAATTCCAGTTGGGAACTGGGTGCTATATGTGCTCGCCCACATTGGGTTTCTGTAGTCGGAGTAATTAATCCAGGCGATTCTTCAATTATGAAAGCTGTTGAAAAATAAGTTTCTTCAATTTCAACCTTGATTTCTTTTTTTTAAGTTCTATAATGTAATTAACATTTAATTAATATGCATTTTTATGACCGTTAAATTATGAAAAATTTTGAGTTTAGGTGAAATCCTCTTTTAATATCTGTTTTCTCTTAAAATTCATTTTTATCAGTGCGCTCCTCGTTTTTAAACTTTATTGCTTGATAATCCTCTTAGTTTTTTTCTTCAAAACCCAAAATTTTATTTTAAATGGAAGGTTGATTTCCCTATCGCATATTACGATTATCGATTTATTGGAGTTATTTATACTATGGGAAAAAGTAAAAGTCCACGCGGTCAATTTGCTGCTCGTGCATTAAAAAAGAAACGACAAAAATTCCGCTGGAGTGATAAAAATTATAAACGACGCACCCTCAGAATTAAACAGAAAACCGACCCGCTAGAAGCCGCACCAATGGCCGAAGGAATTGTCCTCGAAAAAGTCGGAGTAGAATCAAAACAACCAAACTCCGCCATCCGAAAATGCGTCCGTGTTCAACTTCGTAAAAATGGTAAACAAATTAGCGCATTCTTACCTGGTGACTCCGCTTTAACCTTTGTAGAAGAACATGATGCAGTTACTGTAGTTGGAATCGGAGGCGCCATGCATGGTGCTATTGGGGATCTTCCTGGAGTTCGCTGGAAAGTAATTAAAGTGAATGGCGTTAGTTTAGATGCTATGATCCAAGGTAAAAAGGAGCGGGCTGTCCGATAAGTTTGAATATAGGTGAAATAGGCATGGTTGGAAAACGAAAAAGTAAAGCGAAAAAAGCTGAAGAAGAAGCAAAAGCTGAAGAAAGTGCAAAAGAAGATACCGCTGCGATAGAATCTGAGGAAAAAGAATTGTCCGATGCCGCTCTTGAAGGATTAGAAGCTGACGAATCAGTAGAATTAGAAGATGAAATTGATGAATCTGCTGTTCTCGAAGAAGATGAAGAAGATACAACCAAGAAGAGGCGAAGTAGGCGTTCTGTTGCTGATATTAAACTTTTTAATAGATGGTCTTATGAAGGTATTGAAGTACATGATATCAGCTTGCAAAATTATATTAATTTAAATCCTGTTATCATTCCTCATTCTGGTGGAAAGCACCAACATAAACGATTTTGGAAGACTGAGCATATATCGATTATCGAACGTTTCATCAATAAGATAATGACACCTGGTTTGGTTAAAAAACGCATTAAAGGGCGAGGCGCGTCCCATAATATGGGTAAAAAATCAAAAATTATCCAAATTGTCTATAATGCATTTGCAATTGTTGAACAAAAAACCGGTGAAAATCCCATTCAAGTTTTTATCAATGCTTTAGAAAATAGTGCACCTCGTGAAGAAACTACCCGAATTTCATTAGGTGGAATTAGTTATCAACAGGCAGTTGATATTGCACCTCAACGCCGTGTGGATTTAGCGCTAAAATTGTTAGTTCAAGCCACTGTTGGTAAAGCATATAATAATATTAAAACTATTGATGAGTTATTGGCCAACGAGTTGATTTTAGCCAGTCGAAATGATACAAATTCCGCTGCAGTTAAACGGAAAGATGAGATGGAACGAGTTGCAATTTCTGCTCGTTAGAATTCCTTTGTTGTGGATTATTGGATTGCTCATTTATTTTATTTATATCTTATTTTTTCTCTCTTTCTAATTCTAATTTCCAGTAAATAATGAAGTAAACATTAAAATTATCGCTTGGGTTATTGTTCTCTGTAAGTAATATGATGATAGATCGATCTGAGAATTTAGAGAAAAAAAAAGCAATTGCATCGAAATTTAAAGAGTATTTCTTCAATTTTGGAATGGTTGATACAATTATCAGCGATGTAACTCAAGATATGCATATCAGTAAAAAAACTTTTTATAAATACTTTCCTGGGGGAAAACAAGATTGTTTATATTTTATTTTCTATGATATTGCTAAGGAATCAAAAAATGAAATAGACCAAATCTTATCCGATAAAACAAATTTCGCTAAAATAAAATCTGCTGAGATTCTTTCTATACTATTTCAGAAAATATATGAAATGGTTCTCCCCTATGTTTATGGAAATAAGGCTCAAACTAAAGAAGATTACTTGATCGAAAATCAGATTGTTGGAAATGCGTATGCAGATGTATTCAGTGATACTATCAAAAAATTTCTAAGTCAAGGAAAAGAAGCAGATCAATTCCATTTTTCAAATTTAGATTTAACATATGAAGCAATAACCGCTATTGTGAAAAAAAGTATTGCATTGATTTATGATGTACAACAGGAGAAATCCCAAGTTACTACAATTCAACAAGAAACAATAGAATTAATATTAAAAATACTTAATTAATTTAGTACTTTAACATATTATCATATTGTCTCTGTATTTATTTTTCTTTAAGAAATGCGAACTTATTAACTGTTAGATCAAGTAAACAATTTTTAATGGCTAGAAGTTGTTGAATTGTGGTAAAGTTTTGAATTACTAGCATATCTTGAAATTCTGAATATTTTTCAATTTTATTTAAAGGAGTTTTTTGCCCATTTTTGATAGATTCACCTTTTTTGGTTGAATTGTGTCTTAATTTATAGCGAATGGTTAATTCTTTGAATGATGATGCTTGTAATTCGGTATACATTTTAATAATCGTTGATAATGGTACTGATGCAAGAGGATCATGGAATCCAATGCGGTAATGTAATATTGGTTCTTGAAAAAGCTGCTGTGCTTTCTGATCTACAGGGATTAAAATGGAATTTGGAGGATTTAGAAGTTCTTTTTGAGGATGAGCTTCTGCTAAAACATAATGAATGGGATTATTTTCATTAAAATTTTGTTTATCCAGTAATTTTTGCATGAAATCCATAATTTTTACTGCGAAAGTACGATTTTTCGTTTGCATTCTAATAAATAAATCAGTATGCATTAAAACCATTTCATCCATTCCATGAAATGAGACCGCTGCGATTGTGCAACCTTTAGGTAAAAAGTTTTTTTGAGAAGAAGTTGATTTAAACAAAATTTCTTGTAAATGTTGCCAATTGGTAAATTTGGGTAAATTTCTACGAATTAAAGTATATTTGTATTCAAAAAAATCAAATACTCTGAATAAAGCTTTTTCTAATCCTTTAAAAAATGTCTTTTCGTTCTTGTTTGATTTATAATACAAAGCTAAAAGATTTATTGAAATTTTTTCAAGAATTACAGCAGGTTTAAACTGATCATAGTGCTCAACTGCGATTGGAATACGAAGATTGGTGTAAATATGCTCTGCAGAAGGCCATCCCCATTTCATAAATTGATCGAATGTGACTTGTGGATGTGGAAGAATCGATATTAACAGTTGCTGAAATGAAGAAAGTTTAGAGAATTCTGAAGCATTTTGAATTCCTTTAAAATCTGATTTTTGTCCGTGGATTACTAAATTTGGGAGATGAATTCCCGACTGAGAAAAGTCTCTTTGCAGATGCTGCCAATCATTTGCATATATTTCAAACAAAGGTCTTATATCTACAAAATTTGCAATCAAAGAAACACCCAATGATATTTTCCAATTATCCGAAAGATAGGGGCTCCAACTATTTATTAATTGATATAATTCCTGATTACGCTTAGTACTTCTATCTTGGCTGAGAAAACGTTCTAAAAATAGATCAAAGCGAATAATACTGATTCCCATGGGGAAAAATGGCTTTATTGCTTTGAAAAATGATTGTATTGCTTGAATTAGTTCATATAAATTTAAATTACCTATAGAAATGTCTATAGGGTCTTCTTTTTGAATGTAAACTCCTTTAGAAGATTTATTTTTAGAAGAATTGAATTTAATATAATCGAATCTGCGAATATATTTGAGTATTATTAATTCAAATTGATCTCCAGTAATAACCAGTTCAACTGGCGAAATTCCGAAATGACTTAACTTTGCAAATAAAAAATCTCCAGACAAGAATGCATCTGCATATTTTTGTTGCAACAAGTTAAGTAAAACGAATTGTTCTATGACATTTCGTCCCAAAATATCTTGAAATTGTGCTGGACTAGAACAATGTTTGGATATTAATAGCTGCTTAACATCAAATGGGGGAAGACCTAACCGTGTGAGTTTGGCACGATAGTTTTCAAAATGATGTTCTACTAATATAGCGTTGATGTATTCTCGAACCAATGGTGCCGTAAGATATGTTATATTTGCCTTATTTAATCTTTGTTTTGCTTCAATAGCAATTTCTTTAGCAATATCTAAAGGCATTCCTGCTTCTTCTTGAAGATGCTTTTCAATTATTGATTCGTCAAAAAATTCCATAGAATACTTAGAAGTTCGAATTCTGATTGGTGCTTCAGGTGTAACCACTTCTTCAACTGATCGAAGGAAATTTCGGGTTTTATCACCCATCTCTGTTAACTGATAGCCTTTTTCATCTCCTGTGATAATTAAATTCTCTTTAAGAATGTTTAAATGATATGAAAGATTTGGTGTTATGCCAAATTTATCTTCCAATTCGTGTTGAATTTCGTTGTATTCAAGCGGTCTTTTATATTGGCTTAGAATCTGAACAATGGCGATTCGTGCTTCATTTTTAAGTGCTCCTAAATATTTCACTAATGGATCAATCGAATTGTCAGATTTTGAAGTCATAAAATAACCATTCCGTGTTGAAAAATACGTAAAAGAATTTGATATATGAATAAGAGTAATCTCAACCAATAAATTCTATGATTTTTTCAACACAAATCTCAAAATAATTTCAGAAAAGACAAAAAACGACAAAATGTATTATTCTTTGTTAAAAAAAATGTAATACTTTTTTGTATAATAAGTAAGATATGTGAACTTTAAAAGTATTTAAGGCAATTGTATTGTATAAAACACCATAAATTAATACAAAATTTAAATAGTCCTATGAGAAATATAGTTATATTGAATTTGGAAATCATGAGACAATTGTGCATTTTAAAAAAAGTCTATCTATGAATGTTGTTTCTTTACTTCTTTTATTTGCTGGTCAAGGATATGCCAATATTTCAAGAATTTATTTTTTTTGTGACAATTTTTCCTAAGGTGAATAAATGGCTTCAGAAAATTTATCAAATTATATTGAATTTTATTCAAATAACAACACAGAAAGAATTTATTTTTCTAAATCAAGAATAAAAATACCCGTAAATTTTTCATCTTTTATAAAAATTTACAAAAATTCTCTCTCTATGCGAGATCAACAGATTCTGATTCGAGAAAACGACTTTTTTATAATTAACTTTCCAGAAAATTTATGTCTAAAGATTTTAAAAAAACTTCATAATCAAAAATATGATATCAAGTTTTCAATTAAAGGTGAATTCTTCAATTCCCCGATTTTCAAATTAAGAAATTTAGAATTCTCCCAGTTTAAGCAACTTCTGCAAATTTTAGAAAAAAATGATATTTTTACCAAAGCAAAATTAAATGAATTTGAAAATCTTGCTGATTATCGAAACCATACTAAAAATGCCATACGATTTGTCAGCTGGGCTCTATTGGCAATATTTGCATTAATTTTGAGTTTTTCATTGATTGATATTTTTAAGGAAAAATATTCTTTCTGGCTTAAATTTTACTATACTTTCAATAGTTTGTTCTTAATTATAAATATCATATTTCTTTATCTTAATGGAGATCCATCAAAAATAGAACGACATAGGAAAATATATTTTATACAAATTATTTCAATTATAATTTTTGCTTTGATTAATATAAGCTTATATATTTTGGCTGTAACATTATAAACCACCTTTTTCAATAATATAAGTGGTGAAATAAAATGAATAATCTAAATCCTATCCATACTGAAGTTGCTAATGTATTTGTATTAACCTCGATATATGAGAGTAGCAATTTAATTTAAGTACGAATAAGTTTAAATTAGTTTCCACAATGATATTGGAGTTACTAAAACATATTATTATACCGTCATTGCTCAGAATGGAATACCAAATAGTATTTTATTAAATATAGTAAATATTTCTATGAATTTAATAAGGCGAATTCTTTCTAGAAAGAAGCAAATAAGAAAAAAAATTATTTCTTTTTTTCATGACTTTTCACCTTACTTGACTATCTAAATGAGTGGTATTACATCAGGGTGTTAGATAAGGCTTATTTGTACAAATGACATTGTTATAATATTATTTTAATGTTTTCGGATCTTGAAGCAAAATACTGGCCAAAATCGCTTTTCGCATCATTAGTCCAAAATATGTTTGCTTAAAATACTGTGCACGAGGATCTGAATCAATTTTTGGGTCGATTTCATTTACTCGGGGTAGTGGATGTAGAATAATTGCGTCATGCTTGATTTGTTTTAAATCATCCTTTGTTAAAATGAAAAGATCTTTGACCTTATCATATTCTTCTAAATCTCCAAATCTCTCTTTCTGAATGCGGGTCATGTATATTACATCCAATTTTGGAAGTGTTTCATGAAAATCTTGGGTTTCAATAAAGTTTGTTCCCTTTAAAGTTAAAGAATCCTTCACTCGATACTGCATTTTCAACTGCTCAGGACTGATGAAAAATAGGTTTGAGTTAAAATTTGATAGAAGATGGGCTAAAGAATGAACAGTTCTGCCGTATTTAAGATCTCCAATTAAACCAATATTCAAATTATCTAGTGATCCTTTTAATTCTTTTATTGTAAGTAAATCCAGCAATCCTTGAGTTGGATGTTCTTGGGATCCATTTCCTGCATTGATAATTGGAACATCTGAAAATTCTTGAGCTAATTTTGCTGCTCCCTCTTTTTTATGTCGAATAACAATTGCATCTGCATAGTTTGCTACAGTTCGAATTGTATCTGCCAGTGTTTCTCCCTTTTTAACTGATGAAGTGCCTGCTTCAGAAAAACCCATAACTTTTCCACCAAGATGTAATATAGCACTCTCAAAAGATAGGCGCGTTCGAGTTGAAGGTTCAAAGAACAAAGTAGCCATTACTTTTCCTTGCAAGATTTGTGAATATTCTTTTTTATTTTGCTCAATCGTGGTGGCTAAATCAATTAGTGTTTCAATATCATTTCGGTCAAATTGCTTGGCCGAGATGACATCCATGTTGTAAAAGTCCATTTTCCAACCAATACAACGTGCGACTTTTTTTATGATTTTTGCTTTCAAGTAATAACCACATAATAACATAAGACAATTTTTCAAGATTTTAAAATGAAATTTCTAATACTAAAAATTCTTATAAAATACTATTTTTTAATTTAAATAATTCTAAGTTAATTCTAGAAAATTTACTGATCGATTTCGTATAATTGGTGTCAAAGATAAGGAATATTGAATTTAAAAGCATACTTTCTTCCTACTATGCAAAAATGGTTCGATACTTGGTATTCTTTTTATTTAGATTTCAATAATATCCTATCATCTTTGTAAAAAATCATCTCGCCTTGAATTCAATATATTTTAAATTTCGAATACGATATATTACGATATATTATTTATTAGGCTTTACTTTGCAAAAGAAGGATTCAGTATATCAAATAGCATTCAATCTCAATTTTAATCTAAATCCAATTCATTTTCCATAACTTGAATTTACATACTATTTTTTAAATCCATATCCTATAAATCAAAAAATTAAAAATTCATGCCATCTTTTCATACATATCAGAATCTCGTTGAAGGAATTATTATGAAATTTCCCAAATCTAAACGTATTTACTGCCCAAATTGTAAAGAACACACAGACCATAAAGTCTCAATATACAAAAAAGGAAAAGATACTCAATCAGCTCAAGGCGCAAGAAGATATGCAAGAAAAAAAAGAGGTTATGGATCGCAGCCTAAGCCGATTCAGCATAACCAGGCTAAAGTTAATAAAAAAACAACTCCAACATATAAGTGCACCAAATGTAATCGAGTTGTGATTGGCAAGGGATTACGCTTGAAAAAATTCGAGATCTTAACTAAATAATCAAAAAAGAGGAAGAAAATCATGAAAGCAAAAAAATCAGAATTAGTGCCAAAACCTAAAAGTAGATTTTTACGAATTAAATGTTTGAATTGCGGTGCTGAGCAAATTGTATTCGGTTGTGCCACTGTTGAAGTGAAATGTTTTGTCTGTGACAAGCAATTAGTTCAATCTACTGGTGGAAAGGCACGAATTTTAACAAAAATTTCTGAAGTTTTATCATAAAATATTATTGAACATATTAGTTTTTTTTTCCAAATCCTTGAAGGAATCAATTTAAAAAATTTATGATTCTTTCCTTATTCCTTATTATCTTTAAATTTTATAACAGGCGATTGTATATATGGTTGAATTCTGTCCAAATTGCGAAAAACTGCTTCGAAAGAAGAAAAATGACCAGGGCGAATATGTGTTGATGTGTGTAGCGTGTGGTTATTCGAAACCGATTGAAAAAAAGAGAGAGCGTAAACAAAAATTATCAAAACGAATTGAAAAGAAAATCGCCGATAATAAAACACGCGTCTTAGATGAAAATAGTGATAATTTAGAACTTAAACCAAAAACACGGGTCGAGTGTCCTGAATGTGGATATTTTGAAGCGTATTATGAACAATACCAGACCCGATCTGCTGATGAACCTGCCACAACATTTTATTCATGCGTCAAATGTAAACACCGATGGCGTGAATATTAAGCTAGAAAGTATCCAATTTACAAAAAAAAAAACCAATTTCTGTTTTTTTTCATTCGTTATTGCTTCTTATTTTATATTCTTCATTCTTATAATAGAGAATATTGGCAATATCTTAAAATAATGTGTGCCTATTTATCTTGTGTTATTTCCAGAATATAATGGTGGGTCGATTGTTAATTTAATGGCTTCTTTAGGGCAGTATTTTGGAATTTCTATGGAATATTCTCCCTTGGAAAAATTCCCGACTGGATTTTTGAACTCAAACAACTCATCTCCTGTCATTTTGATCATAATTGATGGATTAGGCTATAATTATTTGATTAAACACTGCCGTAAATCAAATTTTCATAAGTATTTGGCTGGAAAGATGACATCAGTTTTTCCTTCAACAACAGCTGCTGCCATGACCACGTTTTATTCTGGGATCGCTCCGATAAACCATGGAATTCCTGCCTGGTTTACTTATCTGCGAGAAATTGGTGTTGTCAGTACAATTTTACCTATGCATGTCCGTTCGCTTAAAGCTTCGATTCTTTATAATAACCTAACTGCATCAGATATTTTTCAATTTCCTTCTTTTGCAGCTAGACTCTCCCAAAAGTCCGCTACACTCTTTCCTAAATCTATATATAAATCGCCTTACAGCTCTTATGCTGTTAAAGGATCAATTGAACTGAAATATCCAATCAAGAATTTACGCGCTTTTTTTAAAACTATTCGAAAAACAATGACTCACAAGAATCCCCCTTCTTATATGCTTGCATATTGGCCGGATTTTGATACGTCATCACACATTTATGGAATTGAAAGTAATCAAACGATGGAACACTTTAATGCTTTAGATAGAGAATTTGGTTATTTTATTGATGAAATGAAGACAAAAGGGCGGAATATGAAAATAATAATTACAGCCGACCATGGTTTGATTGATACAACGGAGGAACATTCCCTATGGTTGCATGATTATCCTGAATTGCGACACATGCTGACCTTACCGATAGTTGGTGAAGGTCGCGTGCCTTTTTTATACGTTCGGCCTAAATCTGTCCAAGCTTTTGAACGATATATGGAAAATCATTTTGGAGAAGTGGGTGAATTATGGACAGGTGAGCAAACATTCAATCATAATCTTTTTGGACTTTATCAAGCCCATCCACAATTTACAGACCGGATAGGGGATTATCTCCTGTTTATGAAAGATAATTATGTGTTTCGGGAAAGATTACTTGGAGAAAAAAGAGAAAAAATGATTGGGCATCATGGGGGATTAAGTCCTGAAGAAATGGAAGTACCTCTCATTTTGGTGGATATTTGATAAATTTAGTATCATACCAAAAAAATTTTAATAGATATGGGAAAATTGTGAGATGTGGGAGAAGTGTGAAAAATTCAAGACATATGAGATGTATAAAAAAGCTTATTGGATTTCCTTAAATTTCTCCATGGTTTTCAAATAGAAGTTAAAATCCAATTCTTGCATGTCCTGAATAATCTGAGCAACAATTACTGGAGTCCCTGTTCCATCAATTTCATACTTTCCGAAAACTCGATATATATTTCCCTCTGTTATCTTGGGTGCGTCATCTGGGATATTTTGAGTTTGAATTTTACCTGTAGTATCATCGACATAAAAATCATCATTTGCATTTATATTTCGAGCATATCCTATCAGTTGGACTAAGTCATCAGAAGGTTGAAGGTCTTTTATAAGCTTTTTTTCATAATACTGATCTGAGCGCATTTCGTCTGGTGTAAATTCGGTCATAAACAGTCAAATAAATTATGTCTCTCTTGCTTTTTAAAATCACTGGAGAGGTAATTAACAGTCATTTAGTAATAAAAACTTATTTGCACTTATCAACCCATTCATACGAGAAATTACTAATTAGTGTGGATTGGTGTAAATTAGTTTATTGTGTTCGTAAATATAGAATAGTAAAAAGTAAAGAAAAATGATCAAAAAAGATCAATTATTACGCATTATTTAGAAAAAGGAAAAAAAGACTTATTTAAAGGTTAATAAATTCGCAGAAGGAAAGTTTATTTGATTTTCAATACAAACATTCATATTACTAGTAGATAAAAAATAGAGGACATAAGCATGTTTAAGGTTAAAATTAAAGATTCAAAAATGATTAAAGGAATTTTTGATGCAATATCTTCCATTATTAGTGAAACAGTACTTAAAGTTGACCCAAATGTAGGGATCTCAATGACAGCAATGGATATATCCCATATCTGTTTGGTCTCCTTAGTTTTACATAAAGATGATTTAGATGAATTTCAAGCAGATGAATTATATGAATTGGGAATTAATTTAGAAGATATGGTTAAAATTCTAAAACGCAGTGGTTCATCTGATGAGATTACCTTCTCTCATGATGCTTCTGAGAAAAAATTAATCATCCAAATGAAACCACCTGAGGCGAAAAAGGCCCGTACCTTTACCATGAGTTTAATTGACTATGATGGAGAAGAAATTGATGTAAATGCTTTGAACAATTTGGAATTTGATAATATTTGTACATTCAATCTTTCATACTTAGATGAAGCAATCAAGGATGCAGAAATATTTGCAGAAGTTCTTCAAATCCAAGCTTTACCAAATTTAGTGTTTTCAACAAATGGTAGTATTGGAGATATGGAATATGTTTTGGAAAAGGAGGAATTAATCTCTGCAGATTTCAAATCAGAGAGTACAGGTGTGTTTTCAATTGCATTTTTGAAAAATATTCTGAAGATGGGTGCAATTGCACAGAATATTACTGCAGAAATGCGTTCAGATGCCCCATTAAAGATGAATTTTGATATATTGAATTCAAGTCATGTCTTGTATTTCTTAGCACCTCGGGTGGAAGACGACGACGATTCCATGTATGAAGATTAAAATGTAATTGCTTTTTTTTATTTCATTTAATATTAATATCATTTTGTACTTTGAAATAATTATCAGCGCCTTCTTAGGTGAAAAGTTTCAATTTAGGTTTGAAGAAGAAATGCTCATTAAATATATTGATGGGTATGAAAAATATAAAAAGAAAGTAAAACACCAAATATTTTCTAAGATTCTTCTGGATTGAAAAAATGGAATGAAAAAATTAATCTCTCGATCCTACAAGAAAACCCATGAATTTTATCCATTTTTTCGGATGCATAAAGAAAGCTGGGACTTTTTGACGATATTCTATGTAAGAACATCCAAAACGACTAATTAATTCCTTTTCTTCAACAAAATGAATGTGGATAAAAAATCCTATAAAATACACCAGAAAATAGATGAGATTATAAATTGAAAAATAGAAAATAAATGCGCCCAAGCAGATATAAATAAGACCTGCATATGTAGGATGTCTGAGAATTGAATAAATCTTATGATTTTGAACTTCGCTTTCTTCTGGAAAGTAAAGATATACAACAGCCATGTAATCGAATCCAAAAGTGAATAATGAACGTAGAATTGCTCCTAAACCGAGAATTAAGCATATAATTCCCATTATTTTTCTAATAACATCAATAATAATCCAATTTCCTCCAATTAATGAAGTGAGTGGTTCCATCCAAATAGAATAGGGCATATTTATCCAAACTTCAGGATGAAAAATGCTTGGAGGAAAAAAGCTATTGAAACTTAGAAATATCAAGCTTTCGATTCCAATAAATCCTACAAAAAGAATCCGTTGATAACATGTTTTTGGAAATCTGGCCTTAATAGTATCCCGCCAATTAAATATAATAAAAACTGTTATGAGCGCAACAACCTCAATTATGATTACTCCAATTAAAGGAGTTACCCCACTAAAAGTTGAAGGATTAATAATACTTATTGAATTTAAATAGTGAATAACTAAAACAAGAATCATTAAAAGCATTACGGCATATATTGGTAAAATAATTATCCGTTTTCCAGAAAAAGAAGGCAATTTTTCTCTGAATTTGTCCATTCCTTTTATTTTCATAAAGTATTCATCTCAATTATTGAATAATATGGAATAATCAATATTATTTGCAATATGATAAGTTAAAATCTATTATTAATTGTTGATCTATGGTAGATAATTCTGTTAATCGAAAGCTTTGATACTTGAAAAGTTTTCCTAACGTTCATGATATAACATTTTAGAATTTCTTAAAAAGCTTATTTAAAGTGTGTGAAAAGCAGTGAGTAGTCAATAAAGATGAAAGTGATGAAAGAATAGCAATTAGATAGTATAAAACATTTTAATTATTATCAAAACATTTTATATTTCTAATCTGTAAATGTTACTATGGATTCTCGAATTGATGAATTTCTAAAATCTTGCGATAAATCCCAATCATCGCCGGATTTTGTGGTGCAATATCAAAATTTAGCTAAAAAAATTTCTCAAAGCAAGGATTTTATTCAAGAATTAAAGCGACATAGTGCTTTGGCAAATAAATATCGATTATTAATTTATCACCTCCTTAAAGATGGCGAACAATGCAATTGTTCACTGGCAAGGATTTTGGGATTGTCTGAGGGCTCAATCACCCATCATATAAAGAAGTTGGAGGAAGCTGGTTTGATTGTAGGCCGCAATCGGGGTCATTTTACCATTTACTATACGGCTGCTAATCTGAAAAAGCGACTTTAAAAATAATGAATTGAAAAAAAAGGAAATCAATTTAATATTTTTCAAAATGTTTTAATAATTACAAAACCTATTTTTAATTATGAGAAAAGTAGGATTTATTTTCTGTGTTTGCACTGGCGATTGTCCTGGTTTTGCAAGTATGAATGTATGGGATTTGATTAACCAAGTACGCTTAGCGTTACCGGTAGAATGGGCAATTGTACATCCTCAGTTGTGTGAAACTGATGGTGATCGATTTACTCAGAATTTATTGGAGCTAATTCGTCAAAATCAGTTGAAATATTTCATTGCAGGATGTTCTCCAAATATGCAGCGTAAATTAATCGGTTCTCATTTTAAAGAAGCAGGATTAAATTTTGAGGACTGGGTTATGCCCTTGGATGTGCGAAATATGACTACAGAACAAGCTTTCGATGCAATTGAAGTTCAATTGGAAAAATGGGTGAAAATTGATGAATAATTCTGATAAAAATAGAATTCCAAAGCAAATTCATCGATTTATGGGGGTGGATCGAAAAGACATTGACTGGTTTCCCATAATTGATTTTAATAAATGTAATAATTGTGGTGATTGTGTTCAATTTTGCGCCCATGGTGTATTTAATATGGAAAATGGAGTATTAATTGTTCAGAATCCAAAAAATTGTGTTGTGTTCTGTCAAGCATGTTTAAAAATGTGTCCAAAAGATGCATTAATATTTCAAGAGAAAAAGAAAGTTTTAGCCCAGATTAGGCAAATAAAATCGCAACAAAAGCAATCCATAGATAATTATTGATAGATTTTAGAAAATAATTTAAAATAATGTTTGGTGAAATATATGAATGTAAAAATCGTTTTGATTCCTTGTATGGGATGCGAAAAGAACATAGGAAAGATCGGCACTTTGGCAGCTTTTTCTTTGGAAAAATCAAATAAATTTCCTTTCCTAAGACTTAATCCATCTATCACTCAAATTGCTGCTGGAGAATATACTTCATTTTCTTCAGAAACATTGATTATTGCGCTGAATTGTTGTAACCTTCGATGTACAACAAAGATATTACATCAAAAGAGTATCAAACCTCACTATGTGATAAATATCTCTAAATATTTGAAGGATCTTACTATCCCAAAAGGTGTTATTTCAGTTCATGAGTTGATCAAGGATTCCTCAGTTTCTTTTATTACTGAACGCCTTTCAAACGAAATTGAAGAATTTGTTGTTCAATTTACACATAAACATAAAGAGAATTCAGGTATCAAAGCAAATGAACCTTCAATTTCTAAGATTTCATTTACATTCACTCCAAATTATTCAAAAATGCTCGAATTTACTTTTTCAAAGTTTAAATTTCAAGTTCCCATATATCCAAATCAACTTTTCTTTAATTGGAATGATTCATGGGCTTACTATTTGGGTGAAGGAAAAGTGGTGATTGGCATTACAGATTATATGCAAAAAAACCTATCGGATATTCTTATTTGTGAATTTAGCGAAATGGGCACTAATATTGGTCAATTTGAAGCCGTTGCAGAATTGGAATCAAGCAAGACTGTTAATGAAGTACTAAGTCCTTTCAGTGGTAAAATAATTGCTGTAAATACTAAGTTAGAAGAAGCTCCTGAACTTATAAATGAAGATCCTTATAATAATGGATGGATAGTTATTTTAGAATGTAATAATTTCGAAGAAGAATCATCAGAATTAATGTCTTCTGAAGAATATTTCAATTTTATGAAAGAAAAAATTGAACAAGAAGGTATTCACCAATGAGTAAAAAGAAAAAAGTGAATATTTTGCCATGTAGCGGAATAGGAAAAACTTTGGGCACGCTAAGTAGATGGACTGCATTTGAAATTGTTGAGAATTTATGTCCTCAAAAAACTCAATTAATGTGTTTAGCGCGGGCTGTAGTAGGGGATAATGAAATTCAGTCGAAAATTTTAAATAATTACAATATTACTTTAGATGGTTGCCCTAAACAGTGTGCTAAAAAGAATATCGAATTAAAAGGTGGAAATGTCCAAAAATCTTATTTAATGGCGCGATTCTTAACAAAAAATCGAGATCTCACTTATGATAAGAAAAATATTATTGATCCTGGAGATGGTGCTTTAGAATTAGCCAAACGCATTGCATTACAAATTAAACCAGTAATTGAAAAAATTTTTGATCAAGTTGGTGCAGATTAAAAATGATTAAACCAAAATTTGTTGGATTACTCTCTTGCAGTGGGGAAGAAATACCAGAAGGAACCATTTCTCGGATTGCAACAAGGAAAGTTTTGCAGGAATTATTACCTGGCTTAACTACAACTGTGTGTGTACCTTTATTTTTAACTGGTGATGAACAAGAACGGGATTTTGTGCTGAAATATCCATGCATTGCTATTGATGGATGTGAAAAAGCTTGTGTTGCTAGAAATTTAAAGTTACTCGGGAAAAAGCCATTTGCTGAAGTAAATTTATTGCAATTCTTTAATTCAGATGAACTTAAAGAAATTAAAGACAGCAAGCTTCATGATCGCTATTGGAAAGATCACCCCTATACACAACGTTTAGCTGAACATTTGGCAAACCTAACTGCTCAAAAATTGCAAAAAATAAATTCATCTGAAGAAATCTTTTAAAATTCTTAACCCGAAATTAATAATTATGGTAAATGAGATAGCAATTATTGGAGAAATTATTGGCTTTGTAACTGCTTATACAATTACAACTGTGATTATGCGAAAAAAGGATTCTTATATTGGAAATCGCTATTTTGCAACAAGTTTCATTCTATTCGGTACCTATTCTTTAGTAATGATGATATATGAATTTGGAATTTCAGAGATTGTGGTTCTTACTCTTTTTTATATTTCTTTAGTAATATTAAATTATGCAACTGCTTTTTTTGTTATATCTATGCAGATTTTTATTTATAGTAGAGCATGGTTGGAATCAAAAATTCCAAAAATTATTATTGCAGGATCTACCATTATTGCGATCATTTCTGTGGTTATGCCAGTAAAAGTAGAATTATTAGATCCTGTACAAACAACTAAGAATTTTGTGGCACTTATTTCCATGGGAGTTTGGCAGTATACCTTATTAATCTATTCTCTTGTTAAAATATCGCAAGTTTTGAAAAATATTGAACAAACAAATAATATAGTGAAGAAAAAAATCCAAAAATTATGGATGGCACAATTTATCGGTCTTATGGCGCCTACTGCTTCTGTAATTGGAAATATTTTACAAAATTATGTAATCGTTGCTTCGCTTCACGTTTTTTTAGCAACCGCATTTGTTCTTGTAGCTTTAGCTATTTTGGGTAAAAAAGATATCGAATAATTATAAATTTATATTTATTTTTATCTTATAATGATTTTTTATCCTGTTTTTTATTATTCGATGATAGTATAGATTTTTAAATTGAAAATAAAAATTAGAAAATTGAAAAAGACTAGGTTGTTTAGTTAATAAATAGTGAAATAAATACAATGATCAAGTTAGTTAATAAAAAGTGAATCAACAGATTATGCAATCGCTAACTCCTCTTCCCAAACAATATTTTTACACATTTCCATGGCTTAATGGTAGCGGTGAAATCCTTCTTGAAGATCTGGGTTTGTTATCACAATCTAATGAAGCCACCTCAGTGGTAAATATGATCAAGAAGTTGTTTACAGAATTTCATAATTTAGATCAAATTGAAAATGATTTAGAATATAGAATTACTGAATTTCTTAAACAATGTGCTGAATCTAAAGAGAAATTTACCACTTCCACCGATGATATTATTAATTTGGCAATGTATCCGCTTTTACAAATAATCTTGTCTTTATTAGGTAATCGTATATTAGGTAATGCTATGGCAAATATCTACGCTAAGCATTGCCAAGAAGAGTTAAGATCGCATTCAACTTCTAAACAGCATGGTTCGAGAAATAAATATAATGACTATCAGATTCAAAGTATTTGTCATAATTTGGGCTTAGAATGTCAAGTAACTTCAAAAAATATGATTGATCATATGATTTATCCTTTTCAAATGGATTTCAAATCCTATCTTTCAGTTGCTACAAAATTAACTGGAGATAGATGGAAATTGATTAATAGAATTTTCGTACAAGGAAAAGTTAATTTAATTCGTGATGATGTAATTTTATTGCTCCGTGAAATGGTTAGAAAAAAAACTAAGCCGGATTATAAGGCAATAGATCCTGAATTGAAGAATGAAATTGAAGAGATACCAGAAATTTACCGAATTCTTGAACGTGTTGAAAAAATAGTAGAACAAAATACAAAAAAATTTGCTTCATCATTATTTATTGCTGATGAAAAAATTGAATATGAATTATTTCCTCCCTGTATGAAAATGATCCTATTTCGTGCTTCTCAAGGGGAAAATTTGTCTCACAATGAACGTTTAGCCATTGCATTTTATTTTCTAAATACAAATCACAGTATTGAAGAAACAGTTGATATATTTAGAACCATTCCAGATTTTGATGAATCTATTGCACGATATCAGGTGGAATTTGCGGCAGGTTCAGGGGGAAAGGGGAAAAAATATAAAATGTATAATTGTGCTAAATTACAAAGTTTTCGACTTTGTAAAGCTGACGATCCTCAATTCGGAGATCGACTTTGTATAAAGGGGGGAAAGCGAAAAGATGGCACTTTTCAACCAATCAAGAATCCAATTAATGATTATGTCTTCTGGAAAAAAGTTGAACTTAAAAGAATTCACAGAAGTCAAGTTCCTAAGACATTAGATGGTTCCAAAAGTTCTCAAACCTCTCAAGATTCTGTATCTTCTGTACACTCTGAATTAACCAAAAAATAGGGCGTTCTGTTAGATGAATTTAACCCAATATTATTTATATAAACTATTTCAAGCATATTATAAGGCACATCTGAAGAAATATCCCACTATCAGTGATTTACCAAATAGAGAATTTGCTTTTATACGTTGGGATCATCCTGGAATGCAACGTCATATTGGATATCCAAAAAAGGACTATTTAATGAATTATTTGGTAAAATATGCTCCACGACACAGTTATCGAAGCGCAACAATCTATTCCACTCCATCCGCAGATAAAATGGAGCATAAAGGTTATTTAGGTTGTGATTTTGTCGTTGATATCGATTCTGATCACATTCCTACATCTTGTCAACATCGTCATAACTATGTTATTTGTAAAAATTGCGGTAAACTTCTCTTGGGAGATAAACCAGAGGAGTGTCCGGACTGTCACAGCAAAAAATTTAAAAAAATTGTCTGGATTTGCGATGAATGTTTAGATGTTTCAAAAGAACAAGTTCACCATTTGATTGACGGATTTTTAAAAAATGATTTTAATATTCCACTTTCTGCTATTAAATTGAATTTTTCTGGTCATCGAGGATATCATGTGCGTATTGAATCTAAGGTTTTTCGTTCACTTGATCAAGAAGAACGTCGTGAAATTGCAGATTACGTTACAGGTCAAGGTTTTTCTTATAATATATGGAATTATAAACCAGTTCAAGCCAATATGTATGGATTTCGTATTGATCAACCTGGTTGGCCTGGTAAAATTGCGCGTGAATTCTATAATGTTTTATCTCAAGGAACTGATTATGCTGAAAATGTGTTTGCTAATCCTCGATATGGGATTCCTATTCGTTCCAATGTTTTGCGACCTTTGATTGAAAGAAGAATAGATCTCATTCGAAGACTTGAGAAAAAAAGTTCAATATGGGGAATTCCTCATGTTGGTCTTGCTACATGGCATCGCATTTTTGAAATTTTGAGAGATCGGATTAAAGCAGATATTGATGTTGTTGTTTCGATTGATGTTCACCGATTAATTCGTTTGGAAGGTTCAATTCATGGAAAAGCGGGTTTAAGAGTAATTGATGTTCCCTATGGAAAATTAGATGAATTTGATCCTCTAAATGATGCATTAACTTTTCCTAAAGAAAGTTTAAACAAACTAACAATTAAGATTACTGCTCCTATCTGCCCTCCAATTAGAATTGGTAAAACAACATATGATAATTTTCAATATGATAAAGAATATACTGTTCCTATAAATGTCGGATTGTTTTTACTTTGTAAAGATGTTGCGGAATTAATAAAAAACTAATAAAAATTTGAGAATTTTACCTATATTATATTTCATACACCATTTACAAATTAATAGTAATACAGTTCTTCAATACAAAATGAAAATTATAATTAGTTAGAATGAAAGAAATCAGGATTGAAAGAAATGGATGCCTTTACCCAAGAAAAAATCTACATAAATTTACTTCGAATTTGGGAACGTGTGCATTCAAGTAAAAAAATTATAAAAATAAAACAAAAAGAAGAATTTCTCTCTGGTGTACGAGAATTGGGTAAAGCACTTATAAAACAATTAAGTGAAACTAAGAATTCAACAATACAATTAATCATTCAGAAAACTTTAGATAATGTCCGTTATATGGTATCAGATATTCTTGAAATACGTGCAGAAAAAATAACAAATTCTGCAAAAACTAATGAATTTGTGGAAGAATCACTCTTATTCCCTTTTGAACTGCAATTTTATCATCAATTACAACCTTCATTTCGTGGTTTTTTAAAATCAAAACAACAAATTCTTCAATCTTTTAATTTCAATGGAAATTTGTCGCAAAATAAATTAATCGATTTTGAAGATAGTTCTCAAGATTTTGAAAATGATGATAATGATTTTATCCAAAAATATGAAGATAACTTATCATTTATTGATTCATCAGAATCTATTTCTGAAGATATTAATTCTTCATCATATTCTATATATATGTCTGAATCAAGCTATAATCCAAAATCCAATAATCATTCAACAGATGACTCTCAAGAAGATCAAAAATTTCATTCTGACACACAAAAACATTCTTTCACCAAAGAATCTTCAATAGACTTCTTTAAATCTGAGAGAAATAGATCGAAAATTAATTATCAAACTATTATTTCTAATTCTGATATTTCCCCTTTTGTTGGTCATGATCTTATTATCTATGGACCTTTAGCAAAGGGCGAAATTGCATGTATCCCTGAAAAAAATGCTCAGATTTTTCAAGGAGAAAATATGATCAAGCTTATTAGATCAAATCACAAATGATAATGTGTTCCATGTTATTCGAAATTTCCTTTCCTACTTCAAACAATCTTCAATTTTATATTCCAATTTCGTTTGTTATTATTATTCTCCTCCTTCAAACTGCTGGAATTGCTTTATATAGGAGTTTTCTCTATAAGAAAAGTTCTCCTTTTACAAGTCAAATTCTATTTGCTTATGGTTTTCTTCTTACAAGTCAAATGTTTGGATTTATTTTCCTATCCTTAGATCGATTTTTAATTTGGGATCTTCTCAGTGGATGGTCAAATGAATATTTTTATATTATTGGTTGGTATTTATTCGGTATTGGGGGATTTGGAGCAAGTTTAATCTTTGAACGAAGTTTCATCCTAACTTCTAAGTATCCATATCTTTTTTCTTCTCTATCGTTTTTTTTAATTCTTATTAATCTTTTCAATTGGAAAAATACGACTTTAGGTTATTTTTCAGTTTTATTATTCTTCATAATTAATTTTTTTATTTTTTTCTATTGGCTTAGGTTATATCTAAAAAGTTCAAATCAATTAAAGAAATTTTTACTCGATATAATGATTGGATTTATCATTGGTTCATTGAATTTGATAGCAATGAATAAACAGATAGAAGGATATTTTTTTTCTGAGATCCCCTATATTATTTTGTATATTGGGCAGTTTATTGGTTGTGTCTTGCAATTTCATGCTGTTTTTCAAATCAAAACTCTTAATGATGCTGATTGGCGCTCTTCTATTTTAGAAATTGCACTAATTCATCAAGAATCTAAAGAAATATTATTATATCAAAATTTTACTAAGAAAAAAATGAGCGATATAACTAATTTTTCTTCATCAATCAATGCTTTAGAAGAAATTCTTAAATTGATTGAAATTAATCCTCATAAAACTGAAGCAATAAATATCGAAAGAGATCAAAACCAATTGATAATTTTGTATTATAAGAATTTAATTGGTGTTTTAATCACTTCTCAACCATTTTATATCTATCCTAGATTACTTTTGAAAATTCTTGTAGAATTTTCATATGAATATCATTATATTCTGATTCGCAAAAGAAGAATTAAGCTAAATCAAGTTGAATTTAAACCATTTCTTCAACGATTATATCAAATAGTTTATGGTTAATTAGAGAAAGAAAATTTTATCCAAAAAAAAGTAGGAAATTGTCCAGAATGATATTATTAAAATTTGCCTCGCTCTCTGTAATGATATCCTTTTCCCTTGAGATTGTAATTACTTTTTTAAGTTTTGAATTTTTTTTGTTATTTTTTGAGCAATATTCGAAAAAAACAAATGAATCTATCTCGAACAACACATCTTCCAAATTTTCAATAATACAGAATAAAGAATCAAATCAAATTTTAAATATTTCAGTATTTAGACAAGTAATATTAAAAATAATAAAAAATTGTAAAAAAATTCTTTCAATTCTCCAAAATAGAGAATTATGTTGGGGTATTATGTTTTTTCTAATTGGGAATATGATGGTTTTACAAATTATTGGCGATTTCTACTTTTCTGAAAAGAAAATAAGATATTTCTTTATTTATGGGCGAAATTTAGAGTTTATACTATCTTTGTCTCTATTCAGTTTCTCATTAGAATCAAGTGAGTTGAAATCGAATTTTTACTTAATTTCTAAAGGATTTGGGCTTCTTTCTGCAATAATTTTTATTTTTACTATATTTTCTCCTAATATAACTATCCTTCTTCTTCTTTTAGCTATTCCCTTAATTTTAATTCTATTAATCCAATATGGATGGATGACTTTAATCCAAACAAAAAAATTTCGGACATTTCGATACCCTTTTTATGCTTTATTCTTAGGATTTTTCTTTTTTATTGCAGGATTTCTCATCAGTCAACTACTTTTTAATACTCGAGATCTTCCAAATTTGGATTTAAGTGGGAGATTGGTTGGGGATTTTATTCAACTTTTCGGGATTCTCCTATTAGCTGTTGCATTTTTCTTTTTACCATCCTTAAATGAATTTACATGGTATGATAAATTACAAAAAATGTTTGTAATCCACCCTACTGGCTTATGTTTATTTGGCTATGATTTTCTAAAATTTCAAACAATCTCAGAGGCATCAACAGATACAGATCTTACAACAAGTCTTTTATTAGCAATGAACACTATTGCTCAAGAAATAACACCGCAAAAATCATCAAAAAGCGATGTGATTCATAAAGATAATTTAATTATACTTCTTGAATTCGGGATGTATTGTTTCATCGCTTTATTTGTATCTGAAGATAGCATTACAATTCGCAAGAAATTGAAAGAGTTTAGCAGCTCTTTTGAGAGAATGTTTTCAGCTAAGCTAAAGAAATGGTCTGGAAATACAAATCAATTTGAATCAGCAGAAAATTTAATATTTAAGATATTTACTCCAGATCCACTATAGTATTTTGATGAATTAATTTCAAAAGAAATGAATATAATGAATTTTGATTAATATAAAATGAGAATTTTTAATTTCCCTTGTTCGACAAAAATAATTTATTTTTTAATCTTTTTAAATCTCACTATGCACATATTTCACTCGTTAATAATGCTGACATTGCCATATTAACCATTTTCGAAGAGA
>NZ_JBPLBG010000051.1:0-3995 GCF_054039255.1 Candidatus Harpocratesius sp. | reverse complement strand
TAATCAACTATAAACACCTGAACAAAATGGCAAACAGGATTCAGGCTGAAATAGAGAAACAGATAAAAAAATGAAAACCTCACCAATATTCAAAATCAATTTTCAACTAACTTTTGGATATGACCTTTGCGATGGCTATTTTATCTATTTCTCCAGGTCTAATCATGTATATATCGCTTCTTTTATCGTGTTTATATCACGATTAATTTTCAATTCATATTTAGTGTTTATTTTTCCTTCATCAGGTGCTGACGTGTCTAAACGAAGAAACGAGCCGGTAAGGTTTTTTTGAAGCAAACTCTCATGATATGATGAACTTATTTCTAAAAGGTCACAAATGAATACGTACCTTCTTACTGCAACTTTGCTACCGGATTTAGCAAAGTAGGCCATTATTTTATTCATATCAATTTTGTTTCGAGATTCATAAACGGCCTTTGCTATCTCAACTATTCCATTGCTGTAATGTGGATTAATAAATGAATCTACCAAGGTCTTCTCTAAATCACTACATTTTACTTTATTGTAGTTATCAATCCAGGTGTTTTTTATTCCAAAGAAGCGATTTGCCTTATGATAAATAAACTGAAATCTGACACCTTGAATTTCGATGTTGCTTGGTTTCATTTGAATATCAGTTACAACAATTTCGGTCAAACTGGGTTGGGTTATTAATTTGTGTATTTGAAATGCAGAGTAATAACCAATATAATAGTTTTTATCTCGCAGCAGATACTTAGCTACCAAATGCCAATTGGGTATAAAATTTGAACTATCGTGCTCAAGAGGTACGATATAATACAATCCTCTGTTAAGACGAATGAGCATGTTGTTCTTTACCATTCTCATCAGAGTGTTGTTTAAGTACGATGCACTGACATTGTTGAATTCTTCTCTTACATCATTTGTAGAGAAGCACGGCGTGTCATTTTGAGAAAATCTCTTAATTATGTCCCATTCTAGTTTCATGTAAAATTGCTATTGTTATATTAATAATCACCTATACTATGACTGCAAAGATACATAAAGCAATTAATACTTGCAACTTATATCTTGATAATCACAAATATTAATATTACCAAGATATAAATAGCAATATTTGTGATTCTCGTTTCAATTAATGCCAACGGTGAGTATATGAGGTGTTGGGCGTTCCTGCCAGCAGAAGCTGCGGCGCAGGCCGGTGGAAAAATAGCATAAAAACTGTAACTACGTAAAGTAGATTAGGCAAGTGCATAACTGTCCGGAAAGAGAATAACTTTTACAATTTATATAATTAGATCAAATGGCAAATCGCTAATATCTCTTAACCTTCGTCCATCAATTAAAATATTTAGCATATCCATCTGGCTTTCATCTTTAATCTCATAAATTGTCTCAATCAACTCATTTAAAGCAAAATGATAAACACAGTCTATATCACCTGTGCCTAATGCTAAACTTGCTATTCTCGTTAAGGTAGGTTCTGCAGTAACAGCAACGATGTGGGGCAATTTACCTTTTCTATTTCGAATAAGATTAAATGCTTCTGTACGGATATTTTGTGCTCTGTCACTACGAAGTGTCCATTTACAGGATATACTTGCATGTAAAATTTGTTTGAGTGACTCTACATTGACTTTTCGTATCGGAGTTAAAGTGGCGATTTTATCTGAAATATCAATTATATTCCTGTTTTTATTTATTTCTTCTTCTTCAATGGGTTCCCTGCTTACTAATATATCGGGTTTAACGATATAATCTTGCCCAAAAGTGGATGCAAGTTTCTTATTCTTTTTCAATTCATCTTCCACTTCTGCCAAATCTCTATATTGTTCAAAATTTGATATTTCTTTTTCAATAAAATAATGCCATTTACCTGGCCGCAAATGAAATAATAAATTAAAAGACTTTTCAATAAAATCTTTAGTAATCTCCTCAAATATTTTTCCAGCTGTCTGCCCAGACATGTTGCCATAATGAGGCTTATCGCATATTTGATTTATAATTCCCCAAGCAATTTTTACACTAATCTTACTATCGCCATCAGCATTATTAGGATAATCGCCTTTATCAGAATTCCTTCGAATTCTTATTAACTTGTCACATATTTCTTTGTGATAGCCGCTTCTCAATTCAGTAATTGTCATATACTTAAGATTCCAAATAATTAAGATTTATAAAATCCAATTACATATTCTTCATGCATGCGTTTCTGAATTTGTGATTCTGAATTCTTGTTTTTACTTGCAGGAAGCATTCTTTTATTTCTATCCAATTGCCGAATTCCTATATACGGAACATTAAAACCAATAAAACTACCAATATCCTGTAAACATTTATGAGTTTCAGTATCTATTCCCTTCATTGTAGAATTACCAACAACTACTATTGCAATCTTACCAGGTTTTAAAACTCTATACATTTCTTTTAACGATTTTTTCATTTCAGAGAAATATCTTTTTAAGACTTTTCCACGATTAACATCATTGCTTAAAACATCTTTAATTTTTGTCGCCGTAAAATCGGGTAAATCTTCAAAAGAATAGTTAGATGTCGATTCCGAACCAATATATTCATTTCTCTTTTTAGTCAAATCTTCCATTTTATAGCCAAACCATACTAAAGAAAATTTATGAGCTCTCATATAATCAATTGCATTAGAGGCGTATGGCGGAGAAGTGACAATTAAATCGACCGTTTCATCTTTAAGACATAGTTTTTGCGAATCACAAAATTTTATTTCCGGCTCAAATCCAACAGATTGTTGAATCACAGAATCAATATTTTGATTACATTTTTTTAAAAATTCTTCAAAAGAAGATTTAATAGTTTTTGTTACAAATTGTTTTCTTGATATTTCAAAATTTTGATCGCCGTATATAACATTGCCATTATTATCCAATAAGGCTTTTATTTTATGTGGTCGTGTGTGCCCTAAATCCAAAGCGAGTGAAACCCCGCCGGACTTTGTTATAATTATAGAAGAAAAAATTACATCAAAAAAATCTCTGTATTTTTCTTCTTTAATCATTTTTATTTGATTTAAAAGTGAAATTAATTCCAATTGAGTTTCCGGTAAAAACCAATAATCTATAAATTCTCTGGATTTAGGACCAAAAGAGATATTCAATAAATCAATCAACTTATTCTTATTATTAATATAATCTTCTTTTGCGCCGTTATATATTTTCAAACAGTATTTAACTAGATCATTTTTATTAAATGGTGTTGTTTTTACTTTGGTAATTTTAATAGCTAACGGATCTATGTCAAAACCTATACTTTTTCTATTTAAAAAATATGCTTCAACTAACGTTGTACCAGAGCCGACCATAGGGTCAAGGACTATTTCATTTGGCTTTGTTAGTTTCTCAATAAAAAATTTTGGAAGTTGGGGAGGAAATTTTGCTGGAAACGAATGGAAATTGTGAGAACTATTATTACTTTTGTGATTGTGAAAATTTAAATCACTCTGAAGTAATTTTACCAAATTTTCTAAGCTGGATTCCGACTTATATTCTTTTTTTGTCTGAACTAAAAATGACAGTTGTTCTTTCACAGACAAATCACTTTTATTGCTCGTTAAATTATTTCCCACCTTATGTAAAATATTTTTCATGGATCAAATATAATGGAAATATGACAACTGTCAAATTCATTTTCCATTAAAAAAAGTAATTTTCATGAAGTTACATCACGATTGAACTTACTGGTTTTTACGATGCGCAATGGAGTAAAATCCAGTGCTGTGATTTGTTATGTGTTGTTAAAATATTTTTATTAATTCGGAATCCATAATTTCACGAAAAAATGTTACTCATTTTAATAATATGCAACGATAAACTCTCCACCGCGGCATTTCACTGTATAATAAAGCAAATTTACGGTTTCATTCATAAAATCAAAACATTTTCCTGCGCTTTTCAGAATTTCTCCTTAACTTTAGCCCCGTTAGGAGGCTTGACATGATAATACGTTTAATTAACGGAGTTTTTACATTTTTACTCATTATG
>NZ_JBPLBG010000050.1:0-47829 GCF_054039255.1 Candidatus Harpocratesius sp. | reverse complement strand
CCTCTCCTTCTCCCGGGCTTAAATGACCGACAAAAAACTTTTTGGGATAGGCGGCGGAAGTGGGAGGCTGAATTGGCAAAAAAGCGAAAAAACTTATAATTCTAAGATCTTAAAATACACTCAATTTTGTATTATGATTTAATTTAATCATTTACTTCTTCTCTGAGTGCATCAAATTTATAAAGTGGTGCAAAATCATCAAAGTTTTCTTTATGAATCCCTAATTCTTTCTTAAATCGTGGTAGAGATTTCTCCAAATCTGAATTTTTAAATCGTTTTGTAATTTTTGTTAAGTTTTCTTTAATATTTCCAGCAGTTAACTCCGGGGGTAGTTTTTTTCGAAAAAGAAATCGATAGAGAAGAGCATGGATTAAATCTAAGGGTGAATTTTGAGCAGTAATGGCATAATAGATCCAACTTTTTCCTTCAGCATCCATTTCACGAATTCTATTGATTGTAATCCATCCTAATTGTTCAAGATAACCTATCTTCTTTTCTGTTTCATGAATGGACTCTATTTGACAGTTTGTATAAGCTAATAATGCCAATTGATCTCCCAATATAATTAGATCTTCAGGATTAAGTCGTGAATACATAAATTTTAACAATGTCTGTGGAAAAAAACTTACTTTTGTACCATCAAATAATTGGAGATCTTGATTTGTTTTCACAATTACAGTCTTACACAATTTTAGATAAGAGCGAGCAATATCACTACGTTTTAAATGAAATTGTTGTCCTATATCATCTAATTGATTTCGGGTATCTTGATCCATTCGTACTGAAACCATATTACTCGTCGAAGAAGAAGTAGACTGATCTCGTAATCTTGTTCTCTTTTTATTTAAATCAAGATGACTGGAAGTGTGAGAAGGAAGAGATTGTTTTGCCATATTTAGCACCAGTTTTTGTGATGGATTAATAATAAATTATAGATATAAACAATAAAATCTGTAATATGAGCTAGATCAAAATGCTCTTTTTAAATTTTTGGATAAAATGTAGTCATTAGTATTCATTGAATACAAAACGATTTTTTCTTTCAAATAAATTTTTAAATTAACCAGTGTTGGCAATAAATATCGTATGCAAAGTACCACTCATTTTTTAGTTGGCATCTGGATCTATAAAGTTTTTATCTTATTAGCACCGAATTTTCCAACTTGGAGCCTTATAAATCTCACCATTTTACTCGCACTTTTCTCTCATTTAATATTAGATTGTTTTGCGAAAATTACTTATCATGTTCCTAATGCTCAATGGAAAGACTTATTTTGGCTTAGTTATCATATAATCTTTGTTTATGTTGGTAGCTTACTTTTGCTAATTTTCTACCTACCACAATATTGGTGGGTTATGTTAGCAGCAACACTTCCAGACATCATAGATTGGTATATAATGCGCCCCATTTTTAAAAAAGGTCCATACATACATCCATATATAGATAAAGTTCGAAACAATTGGTTTTCATGGCTTCCTGATTTGACTTCAAAAAAATGGACTGTTGTGCTAGAAATTGGATTTGATGTAATTTTATTATTACTATTAATTTTATTTCCTTAAGTGATCAATTCAATGCAAAATTCAAATAACTCCTTTAATTCAAATGATCTGCATAATTCTCACAATTCAGGCGACTCAGACAATTCAGATAATTTGCATATTCATCATTCAAATAAATCTTACAATCCAAACGATTCACATAATTCAAACATTTCTCGCGATGCATACAATCCGACTCAACCCAAATTTATAATCTTGAACCGTATTGAACCGGTAAAATTCCGAGATATGTTATACGGTCAATCAGTTCGTTTTGATGTGCAAAAAAAGACGGTTAAACTACAATCACAATTTCATAAACCTGCATTCATTCAATTTAATCAAATTGAAAAAATAATCGTTCAATATAATCCTAAACGTAAACTTTTGTGGTGGGGATTGGCTACAATTCTTATGTTTATAGGAATTCTTTTATTGTATATACGTGTTCGGGTACCAAATTGGAAAATTGAGATATACTTGAAAAACCAGAAAAAAAAAGTGCTCATTCGCCCATGGATGACTGAAATTGAAGGAATGCGATTGGCAAATCTTCTTTCTCCCCATCTCATAGTAGAATATTATCCAATATCTCAAAAATTATAAAAATAAATTGAAATTTTATTTAATCTTCGAGAAATAAATGAATCAAGTGAAATATGATGATAAAAATATATAAAAGAAAACTTCGATGAATTTTCATCGACCATTTCTTAAATTTTTCTGAATTCCAAAATGATTTATTTTTAAACTTGCTTATCATCCCAGTAATCACATAAAAAGTCAAAATTATAGCGGTTATTATACCATTTATAGTTCTTACTACATTTTCTCCAAAAAAGTAAACTGTATGAATATATAATAGCACTATAGCAATAGTTCCTGCAATATAATGCGAATATTGTAAAATTTTTCTCGTTTTTAGAAATAAAACTTTTGTATTTTTTTTCAAATTTAGATAAAAATCATTAGATTCAGGTAATTTTCTGGTAAATTTATTTATAAAAAATAAAAGAGGTTTAATTAACACAATCCCAAATAGAATTATTGCAATCAAGCCAAGAACTTTAAAAAGTTCGTGTCCTTCATCGTTAGAACCATTACCTTCATCATCAATCTCATTATTTTCATCCTGTAAAGAATATTGAACAGTAAATTGTGAAATGGTGATAATAACAAAAATTCCACAAAATAATATAATGAAAAGAAAGTAAAAATCAAATTTGAATCTGTTTTTCATGTAATATCATTGCTAAATTATTTTTTTTGTAGTATTTAAAATTAACTTAATTTTTGATTGATACCCACATACTTTTAAGAAGTATTCTCATACAGTACTAAGAACCATGAATCAATCTTTACAAAAAACAAAAATTTCACAATCTTCAAATATAAAAGGAAAAACTGCATTCGTATTTTCCGGCGGTTCAAGCTTGGGTGCAATTGAAGTTGGTTTGCTAAAAGCGATAATTGAATTCGGAATAAAAGCGGATTTTGTTCTTGGAACTTCTGTAGGAAGCCTAAATGGCGCAATCTTTGCATATAACCCCACTATAGAGGGAATAGAATATTTAGAATCTGTCTGGAATAAAGTAAAATTCACAGATGTCTTTACACCTTCACCAATAACGCCAGTTAAAAACCTAACAACTTTTGGAAAATATTTGATATCCCCTAAAAACATTCGTAAATTAATACAGCGATCCTTACCTTTCCAACTCTTAGAAGAAACAACCCTACCTTTTTATGCTGTTGCCACAGATTTGAAAACGGGAAAAGAAATTGTATTTAATAAAGGAATAGCTCTGGAAGCTTTAATGAGTAGCATTGCGATTCCTATGGTTTACCCCCCTCAATATATGCATAGTATGATGCTTGTAGATGGCGGTTTAGTAAACAATAGTGCAATTTCAACCGCAATAAAACTTGGTGCCGAGAATATCATCGTTTTTCCTATTGGATATCCAAACACACCTGATTTTTATCCAAAAAATTTAGAACAAGTACTAGCTAGAACATTTCTTTATATCTTAGCCCGTCAAATGATCTCAGACTATTATCATTACCGATCTCAAGTATCTATACATATACTTCCTTCACCTAATGATACCCGTTTAGATCCGTTTGATTTTTCACATTCGAAAGAATGGATTGATCTTGCTTACCAACGAGCCAAAGCGTGGTTTGAAAAAGGAGGTTTGAATTCTGATGCATTACCTGATGAATATCCATGTGATGTATATTCACAAGAACTGCACTTAGCTGAAGCGGTTATTCCAGATAAAGATAAACCTGCTATTGCGCGATTAAGGGAAAATTTAGAAGAAATTTCTGAAAATATGAAAGAAAAATGGCATGAAAAATCCACTATTATAAAGGAGTCATTTGACGAAAAGAAAAGAGGCTTTTTGAAGCGAAAGAGGAAATAAAGTGCGAATAAGTTTTTTGAGTGCATTTTGAATGTATTTTCAGTGTATTTTCAGTGTTTTTTGCAATTAGTTAAAACTTTTCAATTTTTTTCTTCATTTAACTCATCGAATTTCATCCAAGTGCTTGTGTCAATAATTAATTTTGTTTTCATAGAAAATTATATGATAGATTTATTATACAAATTTACTATATTATTATATCACTATTCCTATCAATTCTGAGTGAAAAGATAATGCCAAAATTAGCAGAATTTTATAAAAAAGGAGAAATATCTCTAAAAATAATCACAAAAATCACTAATACACCTCATACCCAAGTAATTAAAAAATTGCATCTCTAATTGACAACATCGATATAGATGAAAAGATTTTAGGATACACTGAACAAGTAAGTAATGAAACAATTCCCTTATTTACAAAATGATGATTCGATTTTATAGTATTATCCTTTGAATTACTGTATTTTTTAGATGGATGTCTTTTTGGATTATAGTCTTATCGGATTACAATTTTTTTAGATTACTGTCTTTTTAAATTGATGTTTTTTTGGTTTATTGTCTTTTTAGATTGATGTCTTTATATGTAAAGATTTTATCAGAAGATTCTGCTCATTTATAGGCGATTTTTTTCTCCACAATAAGGACAGTAAAATTCTCCTGATGATTCTTCAAGGACTACCACAGGATTTCCACAAAATCCACAGAAGAATTCTTTATGCCCTGATTTTTCATAGGTTGATTTCTTTCTTTTAAATCTTGACGAATTCTCAGATAATTGATCTTGATTGATTTGATTATTTGAAGCGTTTTGATGCAAATCAATATCCTTTTCAAGTTTTTCATCTTCATATAATGGTGATAAATTAGAATTTGATGAGCCCATATATGACGAACACCTTGATCTTGAAATATAAGAGCGATTTCTACGATATATATATGAATGGACAGCAATCATTGTAACTATCGTTAAGATTGACCAAATATTAACATTTCTCAAAATATTAAAAATTATAAAAATCAGAAATACTAATCCTAAAATGGAAGTTGGATGTCCATTTTCGCCATATCTGATCAATCGACGATTATTTCCTGCGGGATACATTTTTTTTCCTGTTCTATTTTTTATTATTTTACGATATTTTTTTTTTTATTATTTTAAGTTGAAATTTTGTTTTTCGAGATTTCTTGAGATCTTTGGGATTTTTTTTGGATTGGGGATTTTTTTTGGGTTTGGATTTTTTTGGGGATTTCTGTAATGAAATCACTTTCAGAAAAATTGCAAGCAAATGAATTAAAGACATCCTATTGTAATAGGATGCCAAAGGGAGGCGATGTTATGGAAAAGGTGCGTCTAATTAAATCCTACGAGCAATACCTAATTATACTCTTTCCTTTATTTTCTTGCGGATTAATATGCTTACATATGAAATTGAATTTTCCATATGATTCTAATGGTGATTAAAAATTAAGGTCTAGATCTCCATCATTTTTACGAATGATTTCACGCTTTAAACAAAAAATCTCAAAAAAAAGACTGAATTCTTCAATTGATTATACTTTTTTTTAATTTCAAATAAAATCAAAATTCTGCATTGCTAAAGCATAAATGTTCAGCTATTTATTCTAATTATCCATACAAAAAAGGAGATTCGCTGATTTTCTAATTTTAAATAAACGAAATATGTAGGAGGAGGGATTTGAACCCTCGCGCCGCTATGGACTAGAGCCTCAGTCTAGCGCCGTGGACCATGCTTGGCTACCCCTACAAAGAATTATCATCGACATAAAAATTAAAGTATGAAGCATAAAAAATCTTTTGGTATTAGCGATGAACTTCTTCAAATAATTCCCAACAAATGAATTTCATATGATATTTGAGCTGAATAGTAAAAATCTCAATTTTCTATCTTGCTTGAGCCTGATATCATGTTCAAATATTCTTGCTCGATAATTATTCTTACACCACCGTTAACAGTATAAATCACACTTATGACTATTCCAGTTGTAATAAATAGCGTGGATAAAAAGCCTGATTCATCATTAAAAAGAGGAGATTGAAGTGATAATGAGCCAATGCTGAAAAAAAGAACAAGTAATAGAAAAAAGGTACTTAAAACAAATTGAATGACAGCAATTGAAATGGCAAAGAAGTGAGCGTGTCTTTCAGTTCGAGAGGAAAGTTGAACAATTCCAGAGACAACTACAGAATTTGAACGATGTTGGCCTGCCCAAGCAAATAATCGTCGTGTAGGAACTAAATCAAAAAAGAGAGAAAGGATTCCAAAAATTAAAAAGACGGAAGTCAGAATGCTAACAAATGAGAGTTGGATTTGGGTAGAACTTCCACCAGGTAAAATCCATATGAAGGATACTTGAAAAAACTCTAAAAATAGCAGTGTAAAAAGAGAAATGCCAATTTTTGCGCCATAAAGGATAAGGAAAATGCGATCCCGCCTTGAAATTTGGAAAAGATAATAAATTCCTCCAAAAACAACAATAAGAATTCCAAAAACAATCCCATATAGCCCCAAAGGAGAGGTAATCATGGTCGAAATAAGAAGGAAGCAGACAACAATAGAAAATATGGAAAGATATGGAAAAAATGGACTTTTCCAAGGGCGAATTAAATTCGGTCGTGTTTTCCGTAATACAATTAATGAAATCGACATGAAGATCATCGAAACCAGGAAAATAAAGTTAATAATTTCTGTAATAACATCTATATTTAAAGTTAAAACTACAACTAATGCTAGTATTGTAGAAATTAACAAAGCGACCCATTGAATTCCGTGGCGTTCTTTTTTAAAAACTGGTGGCATAAAACCGTCCCGCGCCATTGAATATAAAACGTGTGAAGACATTTGCAATCCAGAATTAATAGATGTAATTGTGGCAATCATTCCGATAAAGCCCATAAAATAAATGCCGATTTGGTGATTAAGTACAATCCCAAATGCATCAGCTAAAGGAACATCTGAAGAAAGGATAATATCAGCTGTTTGAGACTGAAATGAACCAATATTTAGCATGGTAACTAAAGTAACAAGCCAGTAAATTCCGATTGCAATTAAAATTGAAAAGATGAATGCGCGCGGGATTGTTTTTCTGGGTCGTTTAATGGAATCAAACGATGCAGTCATTGATTCAAAGGTGCTATTCCATTCATAGACGCAGTAAATGACAAATGTATAGGCAGTCATTGTCATAACTTTAGAAAATGAGAAAGATTCTTTAAAAACACCAAAGGAAAAGTCAGGATTAAGTTGAGACCCGAAAATTAAACCCCCGATGATATAAAATAGAAATCCACCTGTGATAGAAAAGGTTAAAACACGGGATAAAAACATAGATAACTTTCTAGACTTATAATTGACAAAAAAGAAAATGATTACAACACAAAAACCGATAATTTTTACAAGAGGTAAACCGATCCAACGATCTGGTAAAAAAACTATTAACGAAAATGCGAAACCAATCCCAGATATGGCAATGAATAACAAATTTCCAATCCAAATTAGCCAACCTATAAGAAATCCCTGGACTCCACCAATAGCTTCTTTGGAAAAACTATATCCTCCACCTGAAATTGGAAGTGAAAGTGCAAGTTCAGAAAAAATCATTACAAATCCCAGCATCAATAGTCCATTAAGAATCAATGCAATTAGCAAACCCGTTCGAGCTACAGAAAGCGCATATCCGAGAATTACGAAAATAGGTCCACCAATAGTTCCACTCATACCTTGACTTATCATTTTTCCTAATCCGTATCGGTTTACAGGTTTTACAGTTGAATTCATCGTAGTCTGAGAACTTTTAGGTAATGTCTCATTTTCAGGTTTGGAAGGGGGAATTTCTTGAACCATTTGGTGCCACCAAAATTAACTCTAGTAGGATGTAGATACAAAAAAAGCTTTAGATTCTGTTACATGAAAAATCATGATCTTTTTATTAAATGAACAAATTTTCTTTCATTTTTTTGATCTTTTAACACTCTATTATTTATTAAGTATAATCAATATGTTCGTATAATTAATAGAATTTATCCTAAATATTTTAATGAGAAAAAGTCAATAGATAGTTATCAGGATAAATAACATTGAAAAATTAATTTTAACAAACTCCTGAAACGAGATGATCAAATATGACTATGTTATATGATGAAGAGCATATCTGCAAGCATTGTCAACAAAAGACACCACACGTTCACTTCTGCACTCCAGCGGAAGAGGTAAAGCATTATAAATGCGAATATTGTGGAGAAGAAAATATAAATCACCGTCATATGTGCAAAGAAAAATTGAAAGCAATCAAATTCTACTGTGCGAATTGTGGCGCTGTTGGAGTAGAAGAAACACATGTGTGTAATCCTGTTCCAATTTCAACAGAATTACGTGAACAATGGGAAGAAATAAGCCATGAATCCCAATCCAGCACTTTACTCTCATGTGTTGTTTGTGGTCAACCTGTTAAGCCTCCAGGCCATTACTGTGATGTTAAGTATCCATTTGTATGCAAGTATTGCGGAACTACAATAGAGAAAGGGCGACATTTTTGTAAAGAAAAGGTTGGTAAAGCGAAATTTGATTGTAAAATTTGCGGAAGAATTGCAGTCGATGCTAGTGAATTATGTGCGCCTGCTAGATTTCGTGATGATGATGAATAGTTAATTATTAATTGAAAGAAATAAGATTAGAAATTAAGATTAATTCGGAATATTTGATAAAAATTGAGAATAACTGATTAAAATTTGCGAAAATTGATAAATTATTACTCTAGATGATTACAGTGCGTTTTGAAAGAAGAAATCTACTTGCATCAGATACCCTGAGTAGATATCTTCATTAGTTGTTTCCAACTTCGGTCTTCCTCTAAATGTATCATCATCTGCATATAAAAATGTACAACACAATTTTTGGCTTTTTGGGTTTTGATTTTTTTAGTTGATTTCATTTTATTTTAATTATTCTCCAAATTTCATCATCGTTTTTTTTGCTTCAATATTGGTTAAAAAAAATTGATAAGGATTCGGATGCTGAACTTTATAAGGATGACATTAAACACTGAACGACGTCAAATGGATTTGTCATCAGGAATTTTACGTGATAAATTTAATTTTAACGACGGAAAATTACTGAAAAATGGAGAACCAATGTTTGTAATCATGGGAGATTATCCATATTATCGCGACGATCCGAAGAATTGGCTTGATCGTTTAGCTAAATTGAAACATAGCGGTATTAACACCATCCAATGTGCTATTCCATGGCGTCATCATGTTAACTGGGATCTTAGAACTAAATCGCAAAAATTCGATTTCGAAGGAAATACAGCAGGAAATCGTAATTTCAAGTATTTTATCGAACTTTGCAAGAAAATAGGGTTATGGGTTAGCATGAATGTCGGACCTTTTTCAGATCCGAGTTTAACATATGGCGGAATGCCTGATTTTGTCAACCCAAAATATAATAAAATGATCAACAGTTATCGAAATCATCTTTATCTTCGAGGACATCAAGAGCGTTCGAAGAATCGTTGGAAACCTCTAAAGGGAGAACCACTTCCTTCTCCTAATGATCCGGTCTTTTTGGATTATGTGCAAGATTTTTTTAATCAAATTAATCAATCGATACTCAAACCATATGCCTATCCTGCAGGGCCTATCCTCTTTATTCAATTGGGATATCAAGGTTATTACTCAGAAGGAAAAGCACCATATTGGGTAGAGGGAGATTATAATCTACGAAATATTCATGCTTTTTGGAATTATTTGAGGCAGCAACATCAAACAATTGAGCAATTTAATGCGCAACACCGCACAAATTTTTCTTTTTGGAATCAAATTATCCCACCAATAATATATCCAGGTAATAATCATTTTAGTCATCCTTCTCAACTCTTATTAATCAATGAATGGATACAATTTAATACAGTTCAATACATTGAGTGGCTGCGTTTATTGAAAAAAATGCTTGGTTTTCCTGTTGACGATGAATTACGTGAAGAAAACTCAATTAAGAATAAGGAAAAGGAAATAGAAAAGAATAAAGAAAAAACTCTAGAAAAGAATAAAATAAGAATTCCAGAAAAGAATAAAGTAAGAATTCCAGAAAAGAATATACAAAAAATTCCAGAAAAGAAAAAAGAATTTCCAATTATTCTTATACAATGGGAGTCACCTATAGATCTACGGGTGGGATTGGATGCTTGGTTGTCCAGAATAAATTTAGCAAAAATTGAACAACAAGCAGGAGTCGTTTGCACTTTTACCAATTGGAGTAAAGCAGAAAACTATCATAAGACAAGTTTTGCTCGACACTCAATCATGATGAAATATGCAGAAAGATTTAACAAAGCAACTAATTGGGGATTGCGAAAACATTCTTCGACAAAATTTGAATATGCGTTTACTTCATTATATCAAACGTTGCTGACCTGCGCGTTAAATACAACTGGATATACACAAACACCTCTTGTGGGGACAAAATCTTGGTCATCAAAGATTGACTCTACTCATAAAAAGCCATATCCCACTTATTCAGCAATTGATGCTGCAGGGATTAGTGGTAACAAACTGCAGTTGATATCTGGAATCAATAAATATTTTGGGGATTATTACGGGAGTGAATTTTTACAGAGCAAAAGAGAAACTATGCTTGCTTTGGGGTTATATATGCCGTATGTTGAGTTAGCTGCTTATGGAGGGCACGATCCGAAATTGTGGAAGCGAAGACACTTAAATATTAAACACCCGCCTGTTTTTGGTCAAGATGTCTGGACTCAATTTCATTTGGCGGCACAGCATTTAGGAATGGATTATAAAATTATCAATTTAGAACACGAAAATATAGAAGCAAAAATTCCCCCTGCATTAAACATTCATCTTACAGATTTGATAGATAAAGGAAATGAATCTGGAAAAAAACGCCCAAAAATACTAATTTTTGCATCTAGTTTCTTTTTAAGTCGTGAAGTGCAGAAGAACTTAGTTTCTTATATCAAAAGAGGGGGTATTGTTTTTCTTTTTGGCCAACTGCCTGATTGTGATGAGCATTTTGCACCATGTACTGTGTTAAAGGATTTTGTGGCAAATGAAGTCGAAAGCTGCTGTCTTTCAAAGAAATCAGCCAAACATCAGATTTGCATCTTTCCAAAAAGAAAGGGAATTTTGCTCTTTCATGCTCGAAATCCCTTTGAACTTAAAAAAAGCGCTTGGTTTTATTTTATTGATTTTATAACTCGTGCATTATTTCGTATTAACTTCAAATTACCACATACTCCCGTTATAGATTTAGAAGCCATTCCATATCCAGAGTTAATGGCATGGTTAAGTCAAGACCGTTTGAATCCTAAACTTCAATTAAATTCTTTGAAAACCATTAACCTTCTGCTTCGTTTTCTTCAATCAAAAGGATTTTACAGAAATTTGGATATTTCTGTGCGAACGGATTTTATTTTTCGACATAAAATTCGAGTATTCGTATTCCAGCATCCCTCTAAAAATATTCAACATGTATTCATTTTTAGTCTTCAAACTCATTGGACTTTACCTGTCTCAATCCATATTTTTCACCCCGAATCTGGCTTTAGTAGTCGAATTCGAACTCATTTGGTTGGACATACTGCACAACTATTACGCATTGAAGAAGGTCGTTTGACTGCATGTATTTATAATGGTGTTAATCCCATTTCTCACCAGTATCAACCCTTGTTCATAAAAGTAAATAGACAAATTGTAAAGTCCCGCCATCCTCTTGATTTGATTTTCTTAAGTAATCGAAATCAAATGGAATTTTTCAGTGCCCATGGTCGATTTAAAGGGTTTACATCATTATTGGGATTTAAAGAAAAAATGATAAATATACGTCCTCGGGATCATCTTATATTGAAAGATTTAGGCGTCTCATTGAAAAATGCAGATTAATTAATTGGATTTTTGCCACGCACTTAATGTGGATAAAAATAATTCTGCATTTTTCTTTAATCTCTACTCTGATTATAAATTATAAGTGTAAGGATAACCACACTTTTGCTTATAAAACAAAAAATAATTGAATCAAAATGAATAATTCTAATTCATATAATTTTAATTGGAATATTTCTAAATCTTTGGATTCTATTTTACTCGATTTCCAAAACAGTAAAGAAAAATTAAACAATTATTAAAATAATCCAGTTGAGAATATAAATTTTCCATTAAATTAATTACGAGCCAAAGAGATTGGGTGCAATTTTATTACTAAAATTACAAAAATTTTTTAACCATTAACTATAAGTATGAAAGCCTCTACAAAAATATTAGATAGAACTATTTTATCACTCCCTCTATATTGTAAATAAAATGTTTCTTAATTTCCCTTAACTCCTTTATCTAGTTGATTACTATGGCAATTCCGAATTATTATGAAAAAGAATACGATGATTTCGATAACGAATGTTGCAATTCTCCAGATATAATTGTAAATTCTGAAGGAATGCGTGTTTGCTCCAATTGTGGACTTGTTCTAGGTCGAGCATATGTTTCACATGAAAAACGAGCATATACAGCTGATGAAGTTAAAAATCGAAGAAGAACAGAACCAAGATGGCGAAATTATGGCCCGCGAACAATTATTGGTATTAATTCTCCTGATGCAAAAGGTCAAGCATTACATGGAAAACGTCAAGCCATGTTTAACCGATTATCTAAAATTCAAGGTTCGTTAGTTAATTCACTTGAACGCAATTTTTGGGAAGCTCGACCCAAATTGAATCAATTAGCGCGAAAACTTACAATTCCAGAACATATTGTAGAGACTGCATGGAAAATTTATTCAGAAGTAGCTAAACAAAAGCTAACTATGGGACGTTCAATAGATTCATTTGTAACTGCATCTGTTTATGCTGCTATTCGAATCCACAATTTTCCCCGTTTATTAGAAGAAATCGTAGAAGTCGCCATGATTCCACTGCGTAGTGTCCATAGATCATTAGGCTTAATCGTCAGGATGGTCTTTCCAGTTTTGAAGATGAAATATAAACCAATTTCACCAGAACCTTTAGTTTTCCGTTTTGGGAACGATTTAAAGTTATCAGTTTCAGTTCAAAAGCAGGCATCGAATATGCTACGAATTGCACTAAGTCATGGTTTACGAAAAATGGGAAAAGATCCTAAAGGATTAGCTGCTGCTGCATTGTATATTGCAGCAAAACCAACATCTGAACGAAAGACTCAAACAGAAATAGCCGATGTTGCTCATGTTACTGAAGTAACTCTAAGAACACGGGCAAAACAAATTAAATCAAACATGTAATATTGAATTCCTTTTTTTAGAGTTATTTTGCGTTTTCTTCCTTTTTCAAATGATAGGAATATTTTAATGTTCTGCTAATCAAATGTAATACAATTATAGGATAACTTAAGGGGTGCGTATTATTTACTGCTACATTCTTGATAAATCAAAAATGGATTGGATTGAATCTAACAACTTATTTCTGCATGATATTGCATTACTTATAGAGAATACTGAAAAAAAGGTATATTTTTATGCAGGACCTAAATCGGCTAAAGAAGATCACGAATTAGGAAAACAATTAGCCCAAAATATTGTAAAAAAATTTGGTTATGATTTTATTATTCTAGATACTGCCGTTCCTTTAGCAATACAAAAAGAAATTGATTTGCTTTTAGGAGAAAATATAGATCCCAAAGCATATAAGGAAGAAAGAACCATTCTAATGCAAATTTTCGTAATTTTGGGCATTTCAGCTTCATTAACTTTACTTGCATTTTTAATTAATAATCTTCGTATGTTTGGGTGGCGAATCTCACTGCTTACATATGGTACTACATTGGATTCTTATAATGAATTATTTCGGATTTCTCGGATAACACTGTATATAGCTTTTGGTTTAATAATCAGTCAATTTTTATGCTCTCTTTTTACTAAAAGGATATTTTTAATTATTTCTTCTTTTGCTCTATTTCTTATTATCGGAGGGATATATTATTATATAGTTGAAGGAACAGGTCTATTTCAGAGAGCACCAGAAGAAATTAGGAGATCTGAATTATTATTACATTCCTTATGGTTGTTAATTTCAATTGGAGCTTTTTTTGGATTTATAGCTTGGTCTTCTATTGTAATTTTTAAACATACAGAAATTAAACCAAAAATGAGAATCAGCTTAGAAGAACAAAGAAGGGCATCTCACCCAACAATATTAAGGGACAAAGCACCAGTTGAGTTGAAGGAAATAAAAAAGGGATAAAAGAAGGTATTAAAATAAAATTAATAAAAGAGATAAGATAAAAATATTTCAGAATTAGAAAAATGAGAAATAGAGTGAAATGAAAGCACGACATCTTTTTTTTTTCCGCCTTTTTTCTAATGTGAAACAAAATCTTTTGAATGAAATTCTCAATTCTTCAAGTACAAGAGAAAGAAATAAAATAGAAGAAAATTTATCGCGTTTCTATAAAACATTTATTGTAAAAGTTGATAATTTTATTTTTTTAATGATATTTCTTTGGATACTTCAAAAAAGAAGTTTAATTGCAGAAAATCCCCATTTTTTCAGATATATATTTACAAAAATATCAAAATCACAAAATAATTATTCAGATAAGAGTGAACTAACAAATAATCAAACTTGTAGTCTATTTCATTTAAAAAGTTTTTCTAAATTTATATCAAAACTCATTTCTACTATTATTTTTCCAATCAATAATGAAAATTATCAAAAAGAGAAAAAAAAACAAAATAATATGATTAGAAGTAAAAATCAAAATCAAAATTCAGTCCATCTATTTGATTCAATTTATATAAGAATAGATCCCTCTTTATTCGATAATTTCGAGAATCAAATTATCCCTTTATCAATAATTGAAAATTTGAAAGACTCGATCTTTTTTGTTAATGAAGAGAAAGAAGTGAAAAAATATAAAAATAAAGAATCTTCACCAAATTCTCTTCCTGTTGCGATTTTCTCAGCTTGTGAAATCTTTGAACACAAGTGGGGAAATATAACACAAACTGATCTGGGATTTTTATTTGAAAAGTTCCTTCAAAATGAGACAAAACAACAAACAGGAGCATACTATACTCCGGCATATATTTGTGAAGATATTGCATTGAAGCTTTTTTTACATTCAATAATTCACCCAACGATAAAGGAATTGCCATTTGTTAATCAAGATTCAAATGCTCCCAATTTTTCTTCAAAGATATTAAATTTAAATATTGAAAACGAAGTTTTCGATTTAATTTCTTTGAAATCCTTCATTCTAGGTTTAGATAATGAAACAGGATATACTTTGATAAGACAAATCTATCAAAAAACTCTAAAATTTCGAATATTAGATCCAGCAGTAGGAACTGGAGATTTCTTAATTGCTATGGATAATATATTATTCTATTTCTATAAAGAAATTTGGGATATATGTAAAAACCGGCAGTATATTGATATTTTCTCAATTTATCTCGAAAATCACCGAAAATTTAATTTATTTTCACTCGAATCTTTTTCTGAAGCGATCTACTTCTTTCGTAAATATGAAATTTTTCCAAAAATGCTATATGGAGTAGATATTAACCCCAGATCATGCAGAATAACAAAATGGAGGTTATATCTAAAGATAATATCTCAAATTCCTAAACAATTGATAAAAAATCAGAAAACATACTTAATTCCAATGAATATTCATTCCGGTAACAGTTTAATTGGTTGGGACTCTTGGTATGATTTAGATTGTTTTTTAAATGGGAATAGCCTGCACAAGATCAACATTAAATTAAAAAATGAAATTGTGAAGAACTTATTAACTGTCAACACCCATTTACAGCAATTTTTGGAAAAAACAGGAACTAATCAGTTACCTCAAGGTATTTCTGCTTTAATAAAAATAAACCATATTTCTCTTCAAGATTCTTCCCGACTTCTTAATTATATTGTTCCACATTTCAAACTTATTGCAGAATTCAGAAAAAATAGAATATTCTTTTTAAAACAATATCGTAAAACCGAGACACAACAAGTAATTACAAATGTAAAATATCATTTACAAAAAATCCTAGATACATTATACTTTCTTAAATATTCAGGCGAAAAATCGAATTTAACTATACAAAACAAATCTAAGCCACTCAAATCTAAGCAAATTATTTCTAAATCACCCCAATATGAACAGTTTATAACAAAAAACAATACAAATAACAATTTTATTAAAATTTTTCACTGGATACTTGAATTTCCTGAAATATTTCCTTGCCCATCTCCACTATACCATCCTGAACTGATATCGTGCTTCAATTCAGGATTTAATTTAATTCTGGGAAATCCTCCTTATGGAAATCTACTATCATCTCAAGAAAAAAAACTACTTCCAAACTATGATGGCTTAAAAAGTGAAATTTCAAGCCTCTTTATTTCAAAAATAAATCGACTCTTAAGAATAAATGGTTCTTTTGGACTATTGACATCATATACAATTTGTTTTAACAAAAAGCTATCGAAATTAAGAAAAAATCTGATTAATTCATTTAATTTTCTATTTATAGCTACATTTGATCGAGATAAATGTCGTTTATTTGATGGAATGACTCAATCTGTTTCAATTCTTTTAGCATATGGTCATCATCCAATATATCCAAAAAAAGAAGGAAAATTATATACCACTCAAATGTTCCGCAAACTTCCTTCTTTAATGGAACTCGAATATCAGCCGGCTAATTCATTTTTATTAGGAGATTATATCGGAGTGAGCTTTAATGAGCCACATCGAGTTCCGAAAATTGGAACCTCTCCAATTTTAGAACTTTTAACACTTTTTAAATCATGGACAGAAGTAATACCAAAATATGACAATTCTCAACACAAAAACGAGAAAATAGATATTATAAGAAAAACAAAACTAAAAATGAGATTGGGAAATTGGATAAAAACAGCAATAATTTGCAAGGATGAAGAAAAAAGACACTATATACTAAAGCAATACCCTGAAAGATCCTCAGATGGAGTTTGGATCCGAATTTCAGGAAATTATTGGTACAATTCTTGGCATAAACCACCATATTGCGGGACTCAAATCGCATTTCTCCCTTTAAAATCTCCTTCTTCTTCTTTTCAAGCATTTCTATTGTGTTTAATTAATTCATCCTTGTTTTACACATGGTTTCGGATCTTTAGCGATGGACGTCATATGAATAAAGATATTCTTGCAGCTTTTCCATTACCTGTAAATTTTTCAGAAAGGCTTATTCGGTTTACTCCCTTGCTGAAAAAATGTGCTGAATACTTGATGAATAAATTATTCCAACACTATGATTCAGAACGTCGAAGATTTAACTCTTCACAAATAAAAGATACACTAAATATAGTAGATCTGATTCTTGGAATTCTACTAAAAATACCCAAATCATTAGTGTTTTATGTATTAAATTTCGAATCCTCAATAAGAGGGCGAAATCAAACTAAACACAACAAAGAGCAATTATCCCACCTTTTTTCAGAGTTAAAAGATATTTCAGACCAGTTAATGCGCGGAGACACAGAAAACAAAGTAATTCAGCAGTTTGAAGTATTATTTAATAAATACGATAAATAACAATTCTATGTCCTTACCTTAGCTATTTTTTAGGAAGTGTTCATATAATATTATGTCTTATGATTATTCGGCCGAAACATTATCTCTTACTATTTTTAGGCATTATTCTTGCATCTGGAATTTTTTATGTAAATTATTTTATTTTTCATGGAAATTCTTTGGGAAATTCTCTATATCTTTCTGTTTTTACTTTCTTATTTTGGTGGCTTTGCTGGTCATTGTATTTTGAAATTCGTGATTTCTGGCAATTTCGTTGGTTTGGAGCGGATGTAGAAAGAAATCGAATCGAAATTACACCAATTTCAATTCCACTTTCTTCATTTGAAGATAATGAAAGTCAAAAAAACAATAAAGACAAAAAAAAGAAAATCAAATTTTTACATGGAGAATGGATTCATAGCCAATTTAATAGCAACAGATCACCAATAATTATTTTCGTTCACGGATTTTCAGATGATTCTCTCTACATCAGGCATTACACAATTCCTCTTGCTCATGCTGGATATAATGTAATCGCATATGATAATCGCGGAACAAAAAAATCCCGTAAAGCAGGTGCAAAATCTCAGTTCGTAGATATAACAAACGATTTAGAGTATGTTATCAAATTTCTGAAAAAAGATCCACGCTTTTGTGATTTGACAATAAATCTTATCGGTTTATCATTAGGTGCTATTGCTGTTATAAAGCAAGGTCTGAGGAACCTAAACCTTGTCCCAGAAAGTCAAGATAATTTCAAAAATCAAAATGATTCCAAAAATCTAGATAAAGAAGTCAAAAAAGGAAAACAGATTGAAAACCACGATTCTATTAATGACAACATTTCAAAAATTATTGCCATAGCAGCAATGGGAAATTACCGTGAATCAATTCCCTTTTCACCTGTTCCATTTCTGAAAAATTGGTGGTTTTGGTTAAGATATACATTTTTTGGAGTTCCAATAAATCCAATTTATAAAAAAAATTTTGAATTATCTCCACTTTTACAAATTGAACAAAAAAAACAAGAAATGAAAAACCAAGTCTTTTGGAAAAACTACATAAATAAAAAATTCTATCTAATCCATGCCAAAAATGATTTAGTAATTCCTGTTGAGCATTTTTGGGATAATTTAGATGAATTGAGCTTAGATTCATCAAATTGGCTTATAACTCAAAGAGGAGGTCATAATTTTCTTAGATATGAACCTATTTTATTATCCCAAATCATTTGGTTTTTACATTCTTAAAAATTATATTTAAACAATTTCATAACTATTTCTAAATTTTAATTTCCTTCATTTTTTTGCTTATTCAGCACAAAATCAGGCGGAATAATAGTTACATTACGGGCTTCTACTGTTCCTTCTTTCATTCCAGCAACTACCTCAAATTCTACCCGCAAATCAGGAAGAAGTGTTTTAAAACCTTCCATATTAATATGTGAGTAATGAACAAAAATTTCATGATTTGGTTCATTTTCGGGAATACTGTCTCTTATAATAAATCCAAAACCGAGACGAGGATCGAACCATTTCACCGTTCCACGTTCCATTGTGTATTTCACCATCCATATTAGTTCGGGAATTCCTGTATTCGCATTTCGTGATCTCGATCAACTCAACATATAAGGATCGAATTAGTTATTTTAACTTGTTGTTACGCCTTTTAAATGTTTTTTGATAATTTCCAAAAGAATTAAGTGGTTTGCATGGCAAAAGATCTTAATGATTCATCGCTCAATAATTGAAAATTTAAAGTTGGAAGCTTTAAATAAGGGAAAAGAAGTTCAATTTCCTGAAAATGGAAATGAAATATTGGTAATTAAAGAAGAGTTCATAAAAGATCAGTATTCTGTATCAGTGGGTGTTGGAAAAGCAATAGTAATTAATTATCGTTATTTTGATGTAAAAGGAAAAATTATTTCAGATTCTTTTCCAAATTTTTCTGATAATGTATTACGTATTGAACCAAAATTAATAAAAAATACAAAAGGAACTAAGTACTTTGCAGTAGTTTTTAAACCAGGGTTTGTTCTCGCCATTGATGAAGCAACATGGAAAGATAAATTTGCAACACTTCAAGATTTAATAGAAGTTCTTAAGAATTTAGGGAACTCCAGCTTACAATCATTATTTGATGAAATTAAAACAATTGGATAATTAACTTAGACTTTATTTACAACTAAGTATTAGCGTTCAATCTTGAATAAATGATTAGGTGTTATCAAAAGTGTACCTTCCTTCAATTTTATTACATTTCCACCAGTACGTAAGCAGTATTTTTTAATTTTTTGAAGTTGATCTTGAAGTACTGATGATTCTGATTTTTGTCCCTTAGCAATTCGAAGTAGAGGTTTTAGATTTACAATCATTAAATTACCATCTAAAAGATTGTGCTGAAGCAAAGCAAAATCACGCGATCCGTTTAATGTAATTTGCTTTATGAATAAATTTTCAGGAAGAAATTTATTTTCAATATTTCCTTTGGTTTTGTGTGTAAAAAGACCCATCTTCAATAGATTTCAAACCAAAAATTGAAATAAATCTCTCAATCATATAAATGACATTTGAATATCATCTAGATAATTATAAATTCATTTTGAATACAACTCATTCAACTATTAAGAAGATGAAGATTTTTGATTATCAAATTTTAAAGATAAGTGCTCCACAGCTGAGAAAAAATTTGAAAAATCAAGATAATAACCTAAATTGGGATGTAATGATATTTTTGATTTAGAAATTATAATAAAATTCATTTTAGCTAGTGCCTTAAGATCTTCTTCAATTGATTGTTTTTTGCGTAATTCTAAGATTCTCGCTTTATCAATAGGACTTTTTGAAATCATAATAGATGTAATTATAACCATTAGTGTTGCCCCTAATCGAGGCTTATTCTGAAATGGATTAGAACCTATTGACTCGAGAATTTCAGGTGATTTAGCTAAAAACCATCTTTGATTAAGTTGGTTTTTTTTAACTCTCAAACCAAAAACACGAATTGCTTGAGCATACGAATTAAGTAATTGTATCAATTGAATTTTTGCATATTTTCCACTCAATCCTAAAGATTTAATTAGTTGATCTTCAGTGGAACCAATTGAAATAATATTATCTGATATATCCGAATTAATTATTTGAGTATCGCTGAGTAGATGCGTGAGAAGGCCAAATTCATTCATATCTCTTCACTTTCTTTTCATTCATTTGGATTTTCGTCATGATTTATTATTTTGTTCAGATTTCTTTTCTTTTTCTTATTGCTTTCAACATTTTCTTTCTTTTCCATTTTTTTTTCATATTTTTCAGCCCATTCTTCTTTGTCTGCTGCAATGGAAAAGAATTTTGTTTGCTGATCGTATTTTAAAAATCCTTCTTGTGTTAAATGCAAAATGTATGAAAAATAGCGAAAATATTTACTGGGATTTTGATAATTATGCAAAATAACAGACAATTCGCAAGGAAGTACGTCTAAAATGTTTTTATAAAAGGAGAGAATTTCTTCTTGTATCTCTTTAGATTCAAGTGAAAACATTTCAACACATTTTTCTGAAGTTAGTACTAATTCTGATGGTGGGGAATAAACACTTCTGGATTTTTTTTCCAATACTAGATTTTTATAACTTTTAATCAAATATTTTGAAGAAATAGAAGAAATTTGAAAAGGTGATATCCAAAATCGTGTTAAAAGAGAGTTCAATAAAATATCATCAGAATCATTCTCCAAAAATGCATCAATAAGTTCCTTTTGAGATAATAATAGAATATATTGCTTTATTGCTTCAATTTTCAGCTTTAAAATGTCCGTTCCGCCTTGTAAAATGGAAAGTGCAAGATCAATATCTTTAGGATTTAATAGTGAAGAAAGCTTATGAAAAATAGGAATAAGATCTTTATCAATTAATTGATCTGTATCAGAATTAGCTTGCTTTTCCAATTCCTCAATTTCCTTCATCAAATCTTGTAATTCGTTGCGATTTACCATTTTTTCACTCCGATTCTTGCTTAAGATTCATGAGCAAACGCACGAGAATAATGAACAAATGAAGGCCCAAATTTCCCGTTACGACTAACTCCAATTACCTTATTTGCGTTTTTTAGCAGAGGAATATTTTTACTTGGCATCAAAAGAATAAATTGAATCCCATTTCTTGAAAGTTGATGAATTAGCTTAGCAATAGTTTCAGCGTTAAGTTCGTCTAAAAACATATCACATTCATCATAAATATTCAAAGGAGATGGATTTAGATGGGTGAGTGATAACATCAGACAAATTCCAACCATCGATCGTTGGCCACCACTGACAGCTTGCAGGGGATATTGAACATTACAATTGTTAATACTGGTTGTGGTTATTACTGATAACTTTAGAGATTCAATCTCACCTTTAAGATTCATTTGAATTGTAAAATTCTGACCTGAAAATTGAAGTTTAGAATTTGTGGAATCTTGTAGAAAGTTAATTTTTTCCTGAAAATTCTTAAAAAAAGTTGTTTCTAATCGCTTTTGAGACGTTTCAGCAGCAGAAATTTCATTTTGTATAGATTGTCTTTTTTCACCAATGCGATCGATAATATTCTCCAATTTTTCTTTTTCTAATAAAATTCCATCATCGACTTGAATTTTATCGATTTCATGTTGAATAAACTGAATATCTGCTTTAATTTCATCAATTGTTCTTTTAGAATTCAAAGATATGCTTCCTTTGAGAAGATTTTCTATGGTTTGAAGTTTAATAGAATTATCTTCCAAAGATTGTGAAAGTTGAGACTGCTTAAATTGAAGTGTGTTGATTTTTAGAGAAATTTCATGCTTCTTTTCTAGAATATTGGAGATTTTCTCTTCTAAATCTTTTAATTTATCGCCTTTCTCTTTTTCTTTCTGTTGATATTGATATATTTCTTTTTCTAATTTTATTGTTTCTTGAAATAAACTATAAAATTTATCATCTTTAGATTTCAACTCAAAAATTAATTTAGATTTCCGCGTTTCTAAATCTTCAAGATGAATTTTAATTTTTATCTCATTTTCTTTCAAGTGTTCTCTCTGTTTTTGAAGATTTCCGTACATATCATTTAATTCTATTAAAATTTCATTGAATTCTGCGATTTTCAGAGGAATTTCATCTAGTTGCTGTTTTTGTTCAACGAATGAATCAGGTAAAGATTGCTTTAAACTATTAATCTTCTTTTGTTTTTCTTGAATATCTTGGATTTTTTGTTGGATTTTTTTGAATAATTCTTTCTTTTTTGATACTAAATTATTTTTTGATGTGGTTTTTATTTCTAAAAGTTTATAATTTGAATATAATCGATCAACATCCTTTAATCTGCTTTTTAAAATGGAGAGTTTGTGCTTTTCTTCTTTTAATCGTTGTTCTCGTTCCAAATATAATTCTCTATTATGTTTCATTTGATTTGATAATTCTGCAATTTTTTTCTTTGCTTGAGCCACATTTTGAAATTTTACTCTTTGAGAAGAAGAAATACGCGGTTGAGCTTCTAAAACGAGTCTTTTAGGACGAATTTGATCACCTGTAAGAGTAACTACCCACGAAGACCAATTATATCGTTCAATATATTGTTCTCCTATAATGTGATCTTTAACGACTAAAGTCTTATTGGCTACTGAGTAAATTACTTTCGAAATTGCAGGATCTTCCGAAATTGGTTTAATTTTTTCAGCTAAATACCCAAAAATACCTGATGTTGGATCAGTTTTAAGGTTAGGGAGTGGTCTAATTTGATTTGTCCGTTCTTTGTAAATTTTACATCTAGCACCATGCTTTTTAGCTAAAGTTGTTAAGAGATGGAATGTTTCGCTATCTTTAGCAATAAAACTGAAAAGTACAGAAAAACCAAAAATAGATTCCACAGCTGATCTATATAATTCATCATAGGTTATGTAATCGATTAATGGGCCAATAAAATTAAGATTTCGTTCTTTCAATTCATCTATTAAAGCTTGAATTTGCCGCGGTTTCGGAAAATTTCGATCAATAATAGAATTATTTATTTTTTTTATTGATTTAATATTTTCATTATATATTTCTTGTAAATCGCTTAAATTTTTTGTTAAAACAGAGATTCTCTGTAAAACATTATATTCTTCTTGTCGCATTAAAGCGGGCAAATTATCAGTCGGATTTTTTAAAAACCATTGATATTTTCGAAATTCATTTTTAATCTTATTGATTTCTCTTAATCTTTGATCAATTTCTTTTGTGAAATTGTCATAATCAGATTGATACTCCTCTAAATTTGCAGTTAAGATGCTTAAGACTTGTTCTTCGGCATCTAATTGATTAATTGTATATTTATATTGCTGCATTTGATTTTGTAATTGTGTCTTTATAGTCTGTAAACTTTGGATCTGTTTTTGATGTTTACTAAGTTGAATTTCAGTTGATTTAATTTTTGACTCATTAAGAACGATTTCGGAAGAAATTTGTTTTTTTTGCTTAATTTGCGTCTCAATTTCATGTTCCACACTTTGAATTTGAGTAGCAATATTATTTTTTTCATCTGTCCAATCCTCTATTTGCTGTTTAATTTGCTCATTTTTCATTTGAAGTTTAGTTCGTTTTTCAATCAATTCATTATAAAACTTTGTTTCTTTTTTCTTTTCATTTTCATAAATAGAAATTTCTTCACTAAATCCATTAATTTGTTTGTTAAAAGATTGAATATCTTCAGAAATAATAAAAATTTCACGTTGCAATCTCTTGATTTCTTCTTCAATTTGTGATTTTTGAGCAATTACCAATTCTAATTCTAGCTTATCTAAATGAGATTTGAGTTCATCTTTCTTTTTTAGCTGTTCAATTAAAGGCTCCAATTCTGTTAGCTGATTGAGAAGGTTTTCTCGCTCAGCTAATAACGAATTTTCTTCTTGTTTCAATCGAAAAATCTCGGACTTTACTTCAAGTATTTGTTCTCGAGTTAAATTTAATCCTAATCCATTTTCGATAAACGAACATAGAGTTTCTTCTTTGAAATCTTTAATTGTATCAATATTTCCTTGAGACATAAATGCAAAAATATTATTCGGATCAATTTGAATTTGTTTTGTAAAATCTTTAACTTTTTTAACGGATATAATTCTCAATTTTTTATCTTTTGGTGATTTAAATAAGAATTTAGGAGTTTCATGCAGCGAAACAACGCGCTGTAATATATATTCCGCTTTATCGATAAAAATATGAATTTGAACTACAGCTTTTTTAGCACCTGTCCTAATAAAATCAGCCCATTTAGAATATCTACCATCGTAATCATTAGAACCTAATACAAATTTTAAAGCTTGATAAATAGAACTTTTTCCAGCCCCATTTGGTCCAATAATAATTGAAAATTGAGGATCAAATAACACTTCATCATATTCAAAGGAAAGAAAGTTATGTAAGACTATTTTTTCAACAAATATAATTGGTGATGAAAATAGATTTTTCTCTGATATTGAAACTTTTTTTTCTTTATCTGCATCAGAAATTGTAGAAATATGGGAAATGGATTCTGAAATTTCATCGGACTTTGACATTTTTACCAGAGAATAAATATTATTTATTATCGTTTATAATTAATTTATTTTTTTTGAGAAAAAAGATCTATTTGTGAAAGACGCTGTTTAGCTTTATGTAATTGAGTGATTGCCTCTTTAGGCGATTCTTTCATTAAAAAAGAATAATCAGCGAGCAAAGATAACTCAGACTTCTGAAGAATTATTCCTTTTTGTAGTTTATCAAGGATCAATATCATCTCATCATAACAAGAACTGGCAACTTCTTGATATAACTGATATATAAAATCACGATTATAGTTACTTAATTTTCTATTTGTTAAAGCTTCAACATTATTCACATTTTCTTTAAAATTCGAAATTTGTCGATTATTGAAGCTATCTTTTGAATATTTCACATTATTGATAAGACTTGGTTGAAAAATTCGACGATTCATGAGATTTAAAACATATTCTGTAGTGATCTCTGCAGATTCCCATTTTTTCTTAGAAAATGAATTTTCAATAATGAAATACTTTTGACATAATTTGTAAAATTCTTGAATATGAGAAAAGTTCCATTTATTCATTTGCTGAGCGAGATGTTCTAAATTAATAGAATTTTTAGGAATTAATGAAGGTAGAACCTTTAAAAATTGAACACGTGTTTTAAAAGACGGAGAATTAAAATGAAAAATAAAATCGAAGTATTGGTTAGGTAATCGTTGATCTATACCTTCATTTAAAATAATTATAAGAGGAAAAGAGAGTAACTTAGAAGAAGCACCCAAATCTGTGAGAATATTGTAAAGAACTAAATTAACATCCGTTTGAAGAGTTGAATGAAGCGAGATTTCTGAAGAAGTGTGGATAAAAATGGAAAAGATTGCTTTACCAGAATCTAAATCTTGTAGATATGATGAAATAACCCTTGAAAGCGGTTGTTTTAATTTAGAAATATTGGAATCATTGGGAATAAATAGATCAAGGTAAATTACGAGACAATTATAAAGCTTGCTAAAGATTGCAAAAAAATCCCGTAACCCATGACCATTTGGAACAAAAACAATTGATCTTTGGAAAATTGGAAAAAGATTTGACTTAAGATTTATGTACATTGAAGAATTTTTGCTTTGATTCAATGTAGAATCTGTTGGTGAAGCGTTTTGATTTTGAAATGATATATTTGATTGTTTTTCATTCATTAGCAGGCAATAATTAAGATATTTAAAAAGAGCCTCATATTCAGGAAAATATTGATTTATCGAAAGAATTTTTTTAATAAATGAATTTTGATAAATATAAAGATTACAATAAATGTTTTCTGCAAAATAAAAGAATAAATTAGGGAAATTTGAAAGAGAATTAAAAGAAATCTTAATTTGGGATTTCAAAGTTTCTTTTGATGAAAAAGTTTTATCCAATGATGATTCTTTATCATGATCTTTATTTTCGGAAAAATCACTTGAATTATGAGATTTTGTCGAAATATTTGATGATTGTTCATTCAACTCTTTATTCCTCTAATTTAATACGCCGTATGAAAAATTTAAAGTTATGGTGAATTATAAAAGAAAGTATTTTGAGATAAATAACAATACTCAACACTGAAGTATTAAATTAATTAAAGATGAAAGTATCAAAAAAAAATAATGAAAAAGAGAATTATTTATTATATGCGAAATTCCTTCCATAAATTTCAGTTAAATGCTTCAACCATGAGGCTTTTTCATCTGTTAACATCCCATAATCGATTTGATACTGCCAATTCCCATGGGTAGTGCTGGGAATGTTCATACGTGATTCACTCCCCTCACCAAATACATCTTGGAGCGGTAATATTGCTACAATTGCTCTTGAAGAGTAAACTAAACGAATCATAATTTCTACTATATTTAAAGGTTCCATTCCAATATACTCCTTCAAATATGCCTTTTCTTTATCCATTGCATAATTTTGCCACCAACCTAATGTTGTATCATTATCATGTGTGCCAGTGTATGCTATGGTATCTTTAGAGATATTATGGGGAAGATGTGAATTACTTGCATCAGATGTGAATGCAAATTGAAGAACTTTCATACCCGGAAAATTAAATTTATTTCTTAATGCAGTAACTTCAGGAGTTATCACTCCTAAATCTTCAGCAATTATAGGTAATTTACCTAAAGATTTAGTGATGGTGTTAAAAAGTGCTAATCCAGGTGCTTTTATCCATTTTCCATTAACTGCTGTTTTTTCACTAGCTGGAATTTTCCAATAAGCTTGAAATCCTCGAAAATGATCAATTCTAATCCAATCACAAAGTTGAAAAATTTGTTTAAATCGCTGAATAAACCATTGAAAATGTTGTTTTTCCATAATATCCCAATTGTAAAGCGGATTACCCCATAATTGCCCTGTCTCTGAAAAATAATCTGGCGGAACCCCAGCTTGAAAGATCAAATTTCCATCTTTATCCACTGTAAATAGTTCTCGATGACTCCATACATCTACAGAATCATGTGCCACAAAAATGGGCATATCTCCGATAATTTCTATACCTTTGGAATTGGCATAATGCTTTAATTTCATCCATTGAGAAAAAAACAACCATTGAACAAATTTTAAATACTCTAATTCTTCCTGATGATCAGATTTCCATTGAAAAAGAACTTTAGAATCTCGATTTGCATATTTCTCAGGCCATTCTATCCATGAGCGTAATTGTTGACTGTTTTTAATAGAATAAAACAAGACATAATCATCTAACCAATCATGATTTTCTTTGCAAAATATTGTAAATTCTTTTTTTAAGCGGGTAAATTTATTTGGATTTTGGATAAAATTTTGGTAAGATTTCTGTAAAATTCCTTCTTTAAACTTATAAGCTTTAGCATAATCTACTTTTTTGGCTTGTTCCCATTTTTTTACAGAATTGGTAAAATTACTAAAAGAAGGTAAATCTGAATTGGTTAATTTCTCCAAGATCTCATTTTTAGAGAGTAAATTAAGTGAAACTAAACCATCAGGAGAAATTAATAAAGGATTTCCAGCAAAAGCTGAAAGAGTTTGATATGGAGAATCAGCATATCCAGTAGGACCAAGAGGTAAGATCTGCCAAAATTTCTGTCCGGCTTTTTGTAAAAATTCTATAAAAGAATATGCTTGAGGACCTAAATCTCCAATTCCATAAGGAGTAAATAAACAAGTAGGATGAAGTAAAATCCCCGCTGAACGCTCTAAACTTAACGAATCCACGCCTATCACTTACAAATACCATAAGGGGAGCAGTGATAATAAATTTTATTAAAAAAAAAGAATTATATCTCAGATTTTTGTTTAACAATCAAAATGACTATTGCAATAAAAGCAAACGAAGGAAACATTAAGGAGCGATAACCTGGGATCAAATTTGTTAAACCTTTAGAATTTTCGTCACTATAAGCATCATCACTAATATTATTTTGATCGTTTATTTGAATACTTTGAATTCCCTTGAGAGAAATCACAATCTGATAAGTCTGATCTGGCCCAATACTTGGAAGAGATAAATGGAAACCAAATGCAAACATGGGATCAATTTTATCCTTAGTAAAATTCAAGTCATTTCCATCTTGAATTTGAATTTCAACTCCTACGTTATCTATTGTGTTTAGCACACAGTATTTTCTAATTGAATTTTCATTAATTTCGGTGTAATTTATTCCCTTAAGTCCCGAAAATAATATTTCTTCATTACTAGGTGAAATTGTAAAGCCAATTTTAGGCTTATATGCATCAGTATCGTAATTTTGATATGTATAACTTACGATTAATTGTCCATTATTCTGATCTAATGAAAATATTTTAGAGATTACTCGATTTGAATATTCTACATTAAATGCGATTGAATTTTCAAATAATGTCGGAGTATAATAAATATTTTGCCAAATAAAGGAATTTTCTCCGTTTTCAAATGAATCGTAAAAAGTATTAGGACGAATTATGAATGTTTGATCATTTCGACCCCATTGATCACCGGGTGCGATTGGTTCAATCGGAGCTGAAAGAGAATTAATTGAGCGATAACGCGTTCCTATTTTCTTAACATATGTATTGGGCACATCATTTGCAGTATATATAATTCCAGAGGATATATTGTACCAATTAAGTAATCGAGCACCATTGGGGGAAATAACAACATAATTAGAAGAATCTTTCAATATATATTCAGAAATTCCGTCCAAATCGAGATCTTCTTCTTCTATTATAAGAGATAGAGAAGGATTTAATGCATAATATGCGGCTTCTGCTGTGAGAAGCGCGCTTTTTGCTCTATAAAACCAATCAGGTTTCACTCCAACACATCCAAACTCAAATTGATTGGCAACAAAAACAAATTCAGCATAACTCATCAATCTCTCTGCACTTTTCTTCTTTTCTTCATTCTTGGCTTCATCTATAGCAGATTGAATAAACATTAAACGATTTCGAACCTTTGAAAATTCAGAACGAAATTCTTTTAGATCGATATCATTCGCATTAAAATCAAACCAATCCACATACCCTTGATCTTGACAAGGTTGCTGCATCCAATGAGCCTGGCCATCAGGAATTGAAGTAAGCTCTTCAAAATTGTAATCTTCTGGTAAGTTAGCAATAAATTGAGAGGGTGTGGTTAATTGTAACCAATCTGATTCCGCTTCCAAACGACTTAAAAGATAATCCAAGCGAGCCATTACATTTTCATAATTATCATTTAATCCAAAACTGCCTTCCTCCTGCCATAAGCCCCATGCTTCCATATCCTGTCCATAAAATACTAAGTAATCATCATTTGTATCATTTTCATAAATATCGTAAAGAAAAGAAATTAAATTATCAACTGCTTGAACAACACTTGAATCTGTAGGAGACTCGGTGGTCTGGCCAACAGCATCAACATAATTTATAATAGATTTATCATCATCAATAATTAAAATACTCGTATCATTATATATTGCCTTTCTAATCTTATATTCACTATATTCATTAATATTTGTAGCTTGAGCAATAATTTGATCTTCAAGAAATGTATACGTATATCCATGTTCTGAGAGAAGAGGAACATACTGAGAATGGCGCCAACATCTTTCGGGATTCCAAAACCCTACTGGTTTTACATTTAAAGTTTTATTGATGGTTTCTAAGTGCTTTTCTATTTGAATCGATTCATCATAATTGTATTCTAAAGAATAAATAATATTTTGAGAATATGTAGAGCCGATCATTTCAAATTGACCATTGTTTAGTCCTAATCTAAGCAGATCCAATGTATGTGGAGAATAAAATGCCAAATCAGTTAGAAGGGTCCCAGAAAAATGAAGAGGAAATGGAATATTAGGATGTTCAAGCAAAGTATTTAATACAGGTTCATAGCATACCTCATTTGCAAATACAGAATAAGGCACATTAGCTTGATTAGCATGAAAAAGGATTGTAAAATCTAATTTTCTGGTGTTTGATTCAGTATATCCATTTACTTTAATCATTGGTGAAAAAATAGAAATTAAAAGAAGCAAAATCAAGACATTTTGGTAGAAAAAGCTTTTTCTTTTCATAATATGCATCATTTTCCAAAATTTTTTTTTATTTAATCCTATTATTACAAAAAAGGTAAAAAAGGTGAAAAATATTAAAGTTAAGCGATAAATTCATTCTTTTTAATTTGCTGTGTTTGAAAGATTCTTTCGAACAGACGATAGAGCATCTTCCACATATTTCATCTGATTTACTTCATCCATCGAAGAGAATAATTCTAAAGCATCAGTAAACATTTGCTCAGCAGCCTTATAATCCTTATTATTTCGATATATTTCTCCCATCTTTAATAAACAAGTTGGAGTGTAATATTCATATGGTGAAAGATCGACAGCAATCTCATACGATTTCAATGCATATGCTAAATAAGTCGGATCATCTTCTGCTAATATTGAAAAGAGATTACCTTGATCGAAAAATTGTTTACCATCTGGAGTATATTGTTTTGCATAAAAAAGAAACTGATCTTTAATTCTTGGATCTTTTTCTTCAAAATATTTCTTAAAGCTAATCATTGAATCGATACGATCAATTGTTTCTAAAATCTCGTTATTATAGTTTGCGTAGTATGCTTGAGCTAATAGTTTCTTAATAATTTCAAGAGTTTTATTACTGATTGGATCTTCATCTTTATACTTTGCAAATAAAAAGACAGGGAGTAAATCTTGTATTGCATCACTAATTTCATTCATCACGCTGTTTGGGATTCCTTTCAATTGAAGCGCTTCAATTAAAAAGATAATGAGATTACCAATAGTATATTCTTTCTTCCTTACTATCTTCAACCAAGAAATCCGATTTAAAAATGCTTCATCTTCAATTCGTCTAATTGCAACTCCTGATTTTATCATTCCATGACCAATTGCACCTAAAGCACGAGCAATAACATCTTTAGCAAATACATTTGTGTCACCCATTAAAGTTGCTTGTAAGGAAATGATAATTTCATTTGATGGATGATGTGAACCAATAACACCTAAGGATTCTGCATAGAGCTCAATCTCACTTATGAACTGCTCAGATTCTTTATCAAGTTGGAAAAACCGTTGAATGAGTTCTGGAGTAACTTCTAACGGTTTTTGAATCCCAATTTTCCCTAAAGCAAAAATAGCTTCTTGACGAACTTGAGGGTCTTCATCATCAAGTCGTTCAAAAACAATTTTTTCATCTATATCAGGTCTATTTTCTGAAATCATTCCAAGAGTATAAACCGCTTTATCTCGAATGCTGGCATCATGATGACGGGTTAATTTATAGATGATTTCCAGATTTGCGCTTAAATGCTCTTCACTATCTGAAAGTGCAATTACATGCAGACAATCCCTTATTAATTCCATGTTGTCTCCATTTAGATGAGGTTCAAGTCTGGGATAGATATCAATTTCATCATACATTGGAGAAATCATTTTAAGAGCTTCTGAAGCATTTTCTGCCACCTTTGGTTCAGATGAAGTTAAAGCTTGAGTAAAGTAATCAATAATTGAAATCTTATTTCCATCAATGCTGGGTTCATAATTTTTGTTCATAATAAGAAATTCAGCAATACTTTCTGCACACATTTGAACTACATCAATATCTGGATCGTGAAGAGCCATTATCATTAAGTCAACTAAGATTTCTTCTTTTGCCTCTTCTGGTCCCTTTAAAATGTAATTTCCTACAGCATCAGCAGCTACATATCGCAAAAATGATCGTTCATCTTTCAAAAATGAGCGAACTTTTTCAAGTGGAAATGTATCTATATTGTAATATACCATATATGAAAGCACAACTAAAGTATTTTGAATAATATATTCTATCGTGTCCTTATCATTTCCTTCATGATATTCTAAAAATGGAACAATTTTTTCAATAGATAAATCATCTGCAATTTTTGCGCTCATTTGAACTAGAGCTTCGAAAGCTGAATCAATAGCTTCTGAATTACTAAATTCATCATTCAAAATGCCATAGACAACTCTTAGAATTTCCCCTACAAATTCCTTATCTTGATTTTGACCTTCAAGAACCATTTCAGTAATAGCTTGAAACGCGGCAGTTCTTACTTCAGTGTGTTTATCAACGAGAAGTGGTTTTATTTTATCAAGAATTAAGAGTAAATTCTCCTTTGTTTCGCCGATATCACCTAGAGCATCCAAAATATATCTCTGTGTTCGAATATCATTATATGAAAGAGCTTGAATTAATCGCTCTAAGACAATATTGGGATATTCTGCACCAATTTCACCTAAAAGTCCTATAGCTTCACGATTGTTAAGTTTATTTCTATTTATTAACTTATTCTGAGATTGTACTGAATTCAGTGACATTTTAAATATAAATGATACAATTTTTTCCGCTTCCTCTTGATTTTCAATTGCAATTAAATAAAGATACTGTTCAGCCTTCAAGCGGATCTGTTCATTAAGATCCACCCCATGTTTGCTGTAAACTGAAGGAAGGAAAATTGATTTATACAATGTGAGTATATCATGCTTGATTTTCGATTTTTTATCCTTAGTTTTTGTCTGTTTTTTACCTTTTCTATTCTTTTTCTGATCTTCCAATTCTTTTTCTATTGCTTTTTCGCTCTTACTTTTTATAGATTTTCGTGATTTACTTGTTTTAATTATTTCTGCGATTTCAAAATTACCATAAGCCAAGGATGTGGCTTGTAATCGAATGTCGGAATGAAAATCAGAATTTCTTTGCAATAAAGTATAAGTTCCAAAAACAATGGTAATAAAAGATTGAACTACAATTAATGGGACTAGAATACTGTAATTTTCAAAAATCGGTTGAATTGGAGCAAGAATAAGATTAGATTGAAAAATACTGGTTACAACTGCTTTTTCAATTTGCACAAAGTTTAATAGCATATTAACAGCCAGAGAAATGAAAATATAACCTCCGAAAATGTAATCAATGATTTTCGTTTTCGCTTTTTTATTCCAGAATTTTTGGAAAAATCCTTTTATTCCGAATGGGACAGTTGTCAAAATTGACAGATAGCCCATCATTTTATCTTTCTCAGTGAAAGTATATCCATTAATTGCTTTCAAGATTGGATTAAAGAAATTATAAAAGGATAAAATGAATGGACTCCAAGCAATGATGATAAAAAATACATTTAATATCTGTTTAGTGGTACTTTGGCCTAAATGGGAATTAGATATAATTGTTTTTGGAATGTTTCTCCGATATGTAGCTTGAATTATACCACTAACTTGGCCTTGAGAAGCAAAATAATTAAGGAAAAAGAGAGGAAAGATTAAAAACCACATAAAAGCAACTTGAGCAATCGAAATAGAAGAAAAATACCAAATTACGATAATAGGAACTATATAGATGACAATGAAGATTATAAATGAAACAATATATGCCATAGTTCCTTGAAAGCGATCCAATATCTTTGATTCAAGAAATTTATGAAAATCATGAACAGAATCACTCGTGGGTCTTCCTAAAAAGAAAGCTTCCCAGAGAGGATATATAACCAATATTATTAACATAGTAGTAAGGATATAACCTGCAATTCCAATATATTCTCCAGGTTGAATAACCTCTAAAATCAAATTGCAGATAAATAGAAGAGATAGACCAAACATTAAACCAAAACTAATCATGGCTCCATAATCGCCTAAATCAAATTTCTCTTTTTCAATTCGATTAATTTCTGCTAGATTTTTCCTTACCATTAAAAATCCAATTAAAAATGTGATCAAGAAAATTACGGCATAAATACCTAAAATAATGAGATCTTGCTGTTCCATTATTCAAACCCTCCCTCATATTGTTGAAATTGCTTTATTAAAGATTCTGTCAATTCTTCTAAAATTGGCTCATTTTTCTTTTGAATTACTTTTACTTGTTCATAAATTTCAGATGCACTAGTTGTTTTAAGTTGTTGAATTGAAGTGATTCCAGCTTCAAAAAAAACCTTCGCAAAATAGATATCCATTCCAGGAATTTGAATGAAATTAATCATTTCTAATAATTTATGAAAATCTCGCTTCTTAAGATGTACTTTTTTATGCAGTTTTGAGATTTGATCTTTCTTTTCAATTAAGTGTTGTGCAGTATATATGCTAAATTTTTTGAATTCGCTTGCCACATCAAGATTTACCATTGGAAACAACACAATTGGAATATTTAAGCCATATTTAATGCGCTTATTCATATGTTTTGCAAAATAAATCCATTCATCGATTTGTGCAAATGTTGGAAATGAAAGGACAATAAATCGTGTTTCTGTATCTAATTCGCGCAATTTATAGAATATACGCAAGGATTGTCTACGACTTAGCTCTTCTACTGAATTTATGTTTGCATAATAGAGTAATTCACATTCGCGTGCACTTAAGTTGGGAATTTGAAACAAATCGATTAAATCTGACCATTGTTTAATTCGTTCTCTATCTATTTGGGTGCGAGATTGAATTTCATCAATAGAATAGAGAAGAAAATCATCCACTGATTGAATTTTCATAGTTTTATTCAGTATCTGGGCATATTTTTGTCCGATACTTTCAAATTCAGATAGTTTTTGCTTTACCATAATAAAATTGTAATTTTTCTCTCCTATTAATTCTTAATATCAGAAAAAAAAGTAGTAAAAAGATGATAAAACAGGAAAAAATGAATTGGAAAAAAATTATTCGAGTATTTTAGGTCGGTGACTGGCTTTCATATCTACTTCAGCTATATTAAAATTATATGCAATTTGAGCTAATAACGCATCAAACGTGATATAGCAATTTAATTCAAAAGCAGGAAAATAATTATGACGACGATGGACTGGTTGATTGTACATGGATACGAAATCTTCTCGTCCTGGGAGTACCAAACATCCATCAACACGTCGAGTAAACTGGGCTAGATCTGATTCATGAAATGAAGTAACCCCAAAAATATGCATTCCTGATATAAATGCTTGATTTGCAAATGTCAATGTCTGAGAAGTAGCACCTGAACCTGATAAAATGATTGCAAGATCTCCTCTTTGTCTTAGATCCCAATGTCCTTCATAAATCACAGTTAGGTCACTATCTGGATTTTTATGTAAATGGCCATATCTTATCGCAGCAATCCTGTTTATTATCTCATTACGTCCTACACCAAGGAAATATACTTTTTTCCTGTTTGATGCTGGAATATATTTAGAAACTAAGTTAATAAACGACATTAAAGATTCTACTTCTTCTTCCAGATAATCATATGTGGCATCATAAAGTTTTAGGATCTTCTCTGTGCTTTTGTTGAATTCTGTTAATGATTCTTCAGGAGTGTCCTTTACAGAATATGCTAAGCAAACACCAATAATGGCAGATGATATCTCAAATTCTGTTCCTAATGGAGCTAGTTGCTTATTTCGATTTTCATTTCTTCTTAAAATCAAAACATTTTCAAACTCTTTTTCCATTTCTGGATTGTAACTCATCCCAAATACTTGTAATCCAATTTCCTTGGCAGCCCTAGCATGAGCTAATGGAGAACCAGAACCAGAACCTGTATTAAAAATAAATACATCTCCTGATTGCCATGCTCGCAAATTTGCATTGGAAACGGGAAGAATAATATTAAATCCATTATGTTCTAGACAATCCTCTGTAAGGAGTAAACTTTGCAAGGACCTACCTTGGCCATCGACCATAATCATTTTTGCTTGACCATTTTCTTGATCTTTTCGAGTTTGAATCAAAATTTCAAAAATTCGAAGTAATTTACTGTGATCCAAATTTTCGATGGTATAGCGAACATGATTTGTTAGATATTTAAAAGATTTTTGGAATATATGAATACCAGACATTTCAGAGCCTCGGGGATTGTAAGTGAAGGAATCCACATTTTATATAATTTATCATGATTGATAAAAGTAAATTTGTTAAGTTAATAATAACATTTGAAAAAAAAAAGAAAGGATTTTTAATAAAAAAACAGTTATGAAAACATAAATTTTCATTCAAAACTCAAGAAAATGAAAGAAAAACTTATATTGTTTAATAATTTGATAGTATTGAATATCGATATTGATCCTCGATACTGTGAAAATTATCAATCTTTATCTGATTCCTATGAATATATTAGAAAATTTCAAACGATCGGCAATAATTGCCCACATTCTATATCATGCATCTGAAGAACCAGTATATGGTGCATGGTTACTTCAAGAACTTTCTTCTCATGGTTATAAGATTAGTCCTGGAACTCTTTATCCTTGGTTAAACGATCTCAAACAACAGAAAATACTCTATCATACAACACAAATTGTAGAAGGAAAACGAAGAATTTACTATTCAATTAGCCCAAAAGGAATCCAGGTTTTTAAAGATTTAAAAAAGTTTCTTAAGGAACTCTATTCTGAATTATTTGAATTAAAAAAAAATGAATATAAGAGAAAAAACCAATAAAATTTTACTAAAGATGAAAAAAATGGAAGAAAATTCAAATTATCAAAAAAACACAAAAGATTTCAAAAAAGATATTTTCACTCCTAGCGTTTTCGCCCTTCTAACTATGGTCATTTTGATTGGTATGGGTGAAAAAATGGCAGAAAGATTTTTACCACTATATTTAGTCGCATTAGGTGGTGGAGCATATAGCATCAGCTTACTTAATGGAATGGATAATTTACTATCTGCACTATATTCTTTTCCAGGAGGTTTTCTGAGTGATAAACTTGGTTATAAACAAGCGATGGTTGTTTTTAATTTGATGGCAATGCTGGGTTATTCTATTGTTATTATAATTGCAACATGGTGGGCAGTACTAATCGGTGCAATCTTTTTTATATCTTGGACTGCAATTTCACTTCCTTCTGTAATGAGTATGGTTTCAAATATATTTCCTAAAAATAGGAGAACATTAGGAGTTTCAATGCATTCATTAGTTAGACGTCTACCTATGGCAATAGGTCCCATTGTTGGTGGTTTATTCATACAACTTTTTGGTCTTCAGCAAGGAGTACGGATCGCTTTCAGTATTGCTTTAGGTTTAGCATTCATTGCTATTTTAGTACAATGGTTTCTTATACCAGAACCTACAAAAAATACAAAAAAACCACTGCACTTACGAGATTCTTTAAGTAATATTAATCCATATTTGCGCAATTTATTAATTTCAGATATCTTAATTAGATTTGCTGAACAAATCCCTTATGCATTTGTTGTTGTATGGGCAGTAAATATGAATGGAATAACCCCAGTTCAATTTGGGATATTAACTTCCATAGAAATGGCAACAGCAGTTCTTATTTATATCCCTGTTGCTTTCTTTGCCGATAAATTTTCAAAAAAACCCTTTATTGCGATAACTTTTGGTTTTTTTACAGCATTTCCATTTATATTGATATTTTCGCATACTTTTACTATGTTTATCATAGCATTTGTAATCAGAGGATTAAAAGAATTTGGGGAACCAACTCGAAAAGCCCTTATTATGGATCTCGCTCCTGAGCATGCAAAAGCAAGTACTTTTGGAACATATTATCTAATTCGGGATATTGTTGTATCAGGAGCTGCATTTTCAGCAGCAATCTTATGGAATTGGGCACCTCAAGCAAACTTCATTGCAGCTGGCATATTTGGTATAATTGGAACGATTTATTTCATCTTTTGGGGAAAAGATCTAAATTCGATTGTATCTGCTGAAAATGATATAAGATAAAAAATTATCATAATGTTAGTTATTCGTTAACTAATCATCTCATTTTCTTTTTTCTTATAGCCAAAAAAATTAAAGGGCAACACTTATTCATTTAATTATTAGATCATACTTTTTACCGATCCCGAGTTGAATTAAAATGAGTCAAATATGGATTCCTGGAGCGTGTGCTGTTGCTCTGCGTTGCACCGATGGTGTTATATTAGCTAATGATACACGGAGTACTTGGGGGTACACTGTTAACAATAAAAACGTTACAAAGATTTTCCCTATTACTAAAGATGGACGCGTCGCAATCAGTTGTTATGGATTAATAGGTGATTTTCAAGCATTAAGTCGAATAATGCTAGCTCAAGCAAATATTTATGAAATTCGAGAAGGACATAAAATTTCAGTTAAAGCCATGGCAAAAACAGTCGCAAATTATCTTTATCAAAGAAAAATGGCACCTTTATATACAAATGTATTAGTAGCCGGTATTGATGAACATGGTCCAGCAGTCTATACAATGGATGCAATCGGGTCCTTATCTGAAGAAGAATATGGTGTTGCAGGATCATCAGCCACTTTTGCAGTTGGTATTTTAGAAGCAGAATATTCCCCAGAAATAACTGTTAAGGAAGGATTCGAATTAATAAAAAAAGTTATGAGCAATGCAGTTAAACGAGATGCAATGGCTGGAAACTCCATGGATATTATGGTTATTACACAAGAAAAAGTTGAAAACCAGCGTTTACCTTTGGTTGATTTAGGAGAATAAATTGTATTATCCTTATTTACATTTATTTTTTTTATTTCTTTTCAGATAGAATTATAAAAATGTAAAATAGAAAAATGCATTCCAAGAATTTGAAAACAAATTCTAGGAAATGCAAAGGCGCTGTTCGTCTTTTTGCAGGGCCACTTTGGTATGATGTTTCACTTCACCATTACCAAATTTCATTAAGTGAAATAGTAATCTAAATAATTGGAAGTTAGCATCGCCGACAAAAACAAAAAGCATTTGATTTTTATAATATTCTACAAAAAAAGAGGCAAAATAAATGAAATCATAGAAATCATTATCCAAAATCAGTATATGTCCAAAATTCCAAGCAAGATTTTTATATATTGGATCGAATTTTGGAAATTGTTGTAACAGAAAAAAATACTTTGGAAGATTTTTTCCAAAGTTATCTGATGAAGGGAATTTAACATATTCGTAGCACTTTAGCAGGAATTAAAAATTGGCTTAAACTAAAAAAGGCAAATGTTCCTATTGAAATACAAAATCTATTTTTCTCTTTTCTCAAGAATGAAACATAAAAAATATTATCTGGAATCTCTTCTACTTATATTTTCTTATATTTATTCTTCACATATTCTCTTTTTTTCCTAAATATTATTCCCAAAGCATTCCCACAATACTTTAAATAATCCTCGATTTTAAAGTTCCTATGAAAGAATTATCTCAAGCAATTTTGAATTCAAAGAAATCAAAAATTCGTAAGTTATTTGATATGCTTTTACAATCCGGACCCGAAGCAATTTCTTTTGGAATTGGTCAAACAGATTTTACAACTCCTGCATTTATTTACGATGGAATTATTCAAGCTTTACGTGAACATAAGACATTATATGCTCCAGCTCTTGGAATTCCTCGATTAAGAAAAGCAGTTGCTGAAAAATTTCGTAATGAAAATAAACTCTCATGGATAAAAACAGAAAATACAATTGTAACTAATGGTGGAAGTCAAGCTCTTACTTTAACATTTGCAGTGTTGTCAAATCCTGGCGATGAAATGATCTTGTCAAGCCCAAATTTTATTTCTTATTACTATCTTGCAGATTATTTTCACATTAAATGCGTAGAAGTTCCACGCCAAGAAGATTATTCCCCAAACATCGAAATGATCAAAGAAAAAATTAGTTCTAAAACCAAATTTATTTTAATAAATTCACCCAATAATCCGACTGGTTACGTTTATTCTGAGTCAGAAATTAAAGCAATTGTCGACTTGGTTCAAGATCACGATCTATATCTTGTTAGTGACGAAGTCTATGAAAAATTCTTATATAATCATGCCATGCATATTAGCCCTGGTTCATATCCTGGAATGGATGAACGAACCATTACATTAAATGCCCTAAGTAAATCATTTGGAGCCACTGGATTAAGATGTGGATATATTGGCGCGAGTCTTCCAATTATTCAAAATATGGAAAAATATATCCAATACACTACAGCGGGTGTTAATCATCCAGTTCAATATGGAGCAGTTCGCGCTCTTAAGCAAAGTGAAAAGATGAATTTTCCTGATATAATCCAACGATACAATAAAAAGAGGATCTTTTGTGTGAAGCGATTGAGAGAATTGCAATTTGAGGTAGTTGAACCTCAAGGAGCGTTCTATTTAATGCCAAAACTTAATCAAGGATGGAATTTAACCGCAGATGAATTCTCTGAAGACTTAGTCAAAGAACAAAAAGTTGCTTGCGTTTCTGGAACAGCATTCGGATCATTCTCTGAAAATTCATTGCGAATCTCATATGCGACCACTGATGAAAAATTGGAAGAGGGATTTAATCGAATTGAAAAATTCTTGAAGAATCGAAATTTAATCTAAAAAAAGTTTTTTTCTTCACAATAAATTTTTAATTTTCTTTTATTTTTTTGATTTATTTTAAATGGGGAATTTTTATTTAATTACAAAAGGATATTGCTATGAGAAAGCCAAAAAATAATATCTGTAAGTGGTATAATGTCTGTCCAATTAATTGGTTTACAAAAGAAGGAAAGTTACCAAAAAAATGGATTGAAGAGTATTGTCTACAAGCAAATCCAAAGTGTGTTCGATACCAAATGGAAGAAAAAGGAATTTTTCATCCAGATAATATGCTTCCAGACGGTACAATTGATCCATCATTATAAAGATTAATTAACTTCGTTTCCAAATGTTGATAATTTGAGCACAATTATGAGTAACGGAGTAGAAAAACTGAATGATAAAGAAAGGATTAGTGTTGTTTGGCTATGATAAGCCTAATCGTTATACGTGGGCAATCTTAATGGGTTATTTGGAGCAAGATCAAGAATTAATAAAGCATTATGATTTCCACCCTCTTACTTTTCAATTATATCATGCCCCTAAACACAGAAAAGCACTAAAAAAGATTAATTTTCAAAAATATGAAGTTATTATTTTAGCATATTCCTTATTATCGATTCAGATCCCACAGTTCATTAAATTTCATGAAGAATTTCCCGATTTCTTTTCAGAATATCACAACAATATAGTTTCAATAGTTGGTGGCGCTCATATTAACGCAGTTCCAGAAAAATTTGCAAAATTAACACATAACATCGATTTTATCATCCCAAATGAAGGAGAAATTGCCTTTCAACAACTACTTCATGCAATACTACATGAATCAAAAGATCAAATAGATGTTTCTCAATTAAATGGTGTGGCGCGCACCCATCCAAAATATATTCCAGCGAATTCCCCACAACTTCACGAATTGGGAAAAACACCTTCTTTTTCTCCATATTTTCGCTTATTTGGTCCAATTGAAATCAGTCGTGGTTGTCCATTTAGATGCAAATTCTGCCAAACTGGAAATTCAAGCCAATCCATGAGACATGCACCATTAGCTGCGTTGATCAAATGGATTAAATTAGGTGCTGAAATTAAATATGATAAATTATGGTTTTTATCACCTAATGCATTTGCTTACGGCTCACGAAATGGAGTTACTCCCAATGTAAATATGCTTTATCAACTTCTTTCTCATATTTATGAAATAAAAAATATCAAAGGAATTTATTTTGGAACTTTCCCTAGTGAAGTTCGACCAGAATCAGTAACTTCTGAAGTAATGGAGACAATCTCTCCTTTTTTAGCAAACAAAAAGATCCTTCTTGGAGCTCAATCTGCTTCAAACCGGTTATTGAGAAAAATTAGGCGTGGGCATACAATTGAAGACATTTATCATGCAATTGAAATATTAAATCAATTTGGATATAAATGTGAAATTGATTTTATTTTCGGACTTCCCGGCGAAACGATTGATGATATTGAAGCAAACATTAATTTTTTTGAAGATGTTCTCACAAATCGTTTATCCAATGTCAGGATACATACACATACATTTATGCCCCTTCCGGGTACCCCATTTGAAAATGAGCCAAATGGTAAAGTATCTCCTAGAATTCATGAAATTATAGGTAAATTGGCAAAACAAGGCAAAGCCTATGGAGAATATCAAAGTCAAGCTGGATTAATAACAAATCGATTTTCTATAATTTGATCATAATCAAAATGAACACTGAAAATTCAAATGTTTGAACGTGTAATTTAACTTAATGGTTGTAATTGCAGCTCAAAACGATACAGAAGAAGAAACACTGAAAGATATATTATTCAAACTAAAGAAAAATATATTAAATCAAGAGAAAAATATTGAAGAGCCAATTCTTTTAATAGTAGATATTCCAGGAATCGTGGGATATCCTTGGTCAATAAATCCAAATTCTCTAGTAATTTTAATTCAATGGTTAACTGAGAATTTTTCAGGATGCATTACAATTTTACCTTCATTACCAATCAATTATAATTCAGAGCGTGTATTAGAAAATTGGGGACTAAGTGCCTTCCTAAAAAGAGAGAATATTTCCATTCTATATCTTGATAAAATCACAGCAACAAGCTCAATTATTGATAATGAAATTAAGTTTGAAAAAATAGATAATTCAATTCCTACATTTAAATCATTTAAAACGGTTATTCTTTATACTCAAATTGGTTTGCTGGATGAAAATACACTATGGTCTGGATCGACACTTCTCTATCAACTTCAATTAAATTTTCAATCTTTATTTAATAAAATTTCAGTTTATCCATCCGAAGAAATCACTTCAAATGAATTTTTGCAAGCCCAATGGATATGGAACTGGTTATTACATTTTTTCCCAAAAAAGATGGATTCTAAAAATTACATTCAAGATAATTATCCTGCTAAAAAAAATAATTTGACACTTTTTATTTCAAACGCTTTTTCAATAGTTTCTAAAAACTCAATTATTTATGATCCTACACTTATTCCTCTTAAACCAAAGATGATTTTTCTTTCAGATTCATTTTCTGAAATAGAAAATATGATTTATCACAATTTAAAGAAAACTCTTTCAAAATCATTTTTTTATCCAATTTTTAGAGAAATATTTAATCAAAACCTCAAAAAAGATCTTGAGCTATTAACTAACAACAATCTTTCTTCTTTCGCAGTCTCTGATTTAATAAAAGAGAATCGAAAACAAAAATTCCACATTCACACTTATTTCGGCGAACTTTCAGAAGAAGAACGATTTTTTGCTAATAATATTCCTGATTTATTAAATGATCTTTTATTTGATGATTTTCAAAATGTAAGCCATATTGCTTTATTAATGGGAAATAACCCTCCGGTGCCAAAACAAGCAGATTGGATCTTAATTTTTGGAGAAAATGCAATAAATTCCACTTTAAATGCCCCATTTACATTATTGGACAAAAATAAACTCCCAAAAGAACCTTTTAAGATAATTGATTTTGAAATCGGTGGAAATCAAATACTTAATGATGATGAACTTGAACGTGAAATTCTTCGAAAACAAAGAAAAATTAGAAATAAAATTGAAAAACTTGAAGCAAAAATAAATGCTTTTATTGATTCTATTGGGGATAAATCAATAGAAGAAGAGCGAAATCTGTTAATCTTAACTGCTAAAAAGAAATATGACCAGAAAATTCAAAGTCTTCGGACCAAAATCGAAAAAATAAGGATAGATTTATTTATAAAAAATGAGATTCGAAAAATAAAATTAGAAAAACCAAATATCATTATAAATCAAAAAATAATAAGAATCCCATTTGAAGCAACATCAAGTTTAGATATTATTCCTTATTTAATACAGAAATGGTCGAGGAAAGAAGCTCCATCATTTCACTTCTTTTACAATAAACTTGCCGCATTTTATCAATTTTCAAAACCTAAAAAAGAATGGAACAAAATAATTATTAATCAACTCAAAGAAGTTCTAAAAACTACAATTAGCGAGATAAGCACACCTCTTCTACCAGAAATTCAGAGAAAATTAAAAAAAGTGGAAGGTCAAAGAAATCAAGAATTTAAAAAAATCAAAATTCAAGAAAAAATAGCTCAACAAAAAATAAAAAATGATTATGACCCTAAAATTCTATTATTAAAGAAAAAACTTAAGAATCTCAAAAAAGAAGAAAAGAAACATCACCGAAAAAGATTTTTAATGCAGTTGCAGAGATTTTCAAATTCTTTTCTTAACAAATCTTCAGTAAAAAAAGAATTAGTTGAGGATAAAGAGAAAATTTCATTAAAAAACCCTAAGGATATTCAAGAAGATATCAAGGAGGAAAATAAAAGTGCTTAAATATGATAATCATAAAAAAAAAATGAAGAATTATAAAAGGGAATCTTCTACTCAAGCTCAAGTACAATATAATATGAAAATATTAATTGAATCAACCCAGTATTATCAAAAAAACAAGAAATTTCAATACGAACTCTTTCAAATTCCCTTTTTGAATCTAACTTGTGACATTTCTGCCTTTCAAGAATTTTGGAAATCTTGCTATTATTATATTCTTAATACAAATGCAAATTCGATTGAAATTATTTTAAATAAAGATGGTTCACCAGCACGTGCTTATTTATTGGAATGTACAAATGAAGGTTTATTATTAAATATCAATTCTATCGATATCGCACTATTTACAAATCAATTTAAAGAAAAATTGACCCTAAAAGAAAAATTCGATGAAATCTTTCCAATAATCAAGAAAAATTATAATTTAAATATTGGGAATATTCATATTTACTCAAATAACTTTATTGAAGAACTTTTTTCGATTTTTTCACATACAACTAGTCAACAATTAGATTTCATCGAAGTTATTGTAAAATACTCTTTACTTTTTATACAAGCAAGAAATCGCAATAATAAGGAAAAAATATTTTTTGAATGCTTTCCCGAAACAGATTTTACTCGTTTCATTGATGGAATAAATGAAACATTTGATTTCATATTAGAAGATTCCAAATCTCAACTGGAAAATACATTAATATCATTCATAAAAAATTGTATTCCTCGAAAAAAATTTTCATTATCAATTCAATCTTCGACAAAAGTAATTGCTTATCTCGTTGATTCTCGAAATCCATCAATATTAATAAAATATCTACCATTAAATCCTTCACTTTTAGATAAACATATAAAAAATAACAAATCCAAATTGGAATATCTTAAATTTTTAAAGAAAAAATACCATACACCAATAAATTTTATTTTTGATCTTGCTCCGATATTGAAAAATATTGAAATGTTTATTCAAAGCCCATTCCCAGTAAGTCTTTATCGACTGGATATTATTTTCCAAAGTCTTATTAAAAATTACCGTTCGTATGGATTTGAGTGGTTAATGCATCCATCGCCTCTAATTATGAATGAACAATTTAGGTATTGGCAGTATGCATTTAAAATTCCATTAAATATTCGAAAATTAGCATATTGGAATATTCCAAGGTTTGTCATCGCGAATGTATTTGAAAATATAGGAGTTGAAGGAAAAATTTTAGCAATTTTTGGAGATAATTTTCATATACTTAATCATTCAAATAATTTTTCTGTTCAAGAAAATTATTTTGGTCTTCTTTGGTCCATAAAAACAAATAAAATTCAATCAGTTTCATTTATTTCGGCAGATTCCATAAAAGAATTATCACAGAAAAGCCATCAAATATATTCTAAAAAAAATATGAAGAAAAAACAAAATACAGAACATTGCAAAACAATCAAGCAATTTTCTCAACAATTACAGTTGAACCTTTATCCAAAATTTGGATATATTCATACTATTTATTGGATTTCAACAGATTTGATTAGAACATTCATGCAGACACTTAGATTCGATATCTTTTCTTCAAATCTAATGTATTGGTTAAAATTAAAAAGAATGTTAAAAAAATTTAAAGATCTTGATAATTTTTATGTCTATCCAAATACTCTATTATATAATCTATTACTTCATGAAAAATCAGGTTCATTCTTAAAAGAAATTCTGCCCATTTTGGTTGAACTTAGAGAATTTTAAGCAAAATAAAAAAGAATAATGCAAAAAATCAATTGATAAAAAAAATTCAACGAAAACAAAAAGCAGTTGAATTTATTCTAAGGTAGTAAAGCTTGAAACGGTTCTATCATCAAATGATCGAATTATTTCAATCAATAATCTTATTGTATATTCGACATCCTCTAAATTTAATTGTGAATGAGCCGAATGAACATATCTTGTTGGAACTCCTAGAAACAAAGATGGAACACCAAAACCTGTTAAGTGAATCGCTCCTGCATCAGTTCCTCCAAATTTCAAAAATGCATTTTTGTACTTAATTTCTTTTTCTTTGGCTAAATTGGTTACAAATCTTCGCATTTTTGGATTTGGAATCATTGAATTATCAAAAGTGGAAATTGCGACACCATCACCCATTTTCTGTGGTGCATTCGTTCCTGGAACATCTCCCGCAAGTGTAACATCCAAAGAAAAGCCAATATCTGGATTTAACATTTGAGCTGCAGTACGTGCACCGCGGACACCCACTTCTTCTTGTGCAGTAGAAACAAAATAAACAGTATTTGGGTGAACTAAATTTTCTTCTTTTATTCTGCGTAGAACTTCCAATATAATGAAAACACCAATTCGATCATCAAATGCTTTGGCCACAGCTAATGGAACAGGAATCATTTCATCTTTTTTCTCGGATTTCATATCACCATTGTTTTTTGATTTATCCTTTTTTCCTTTTTTCTTCATTCGAGTAAATTGGCGATAAGAAGCATAAGGAACAGCCAGATCACCGACTTGTATACCTAAAGCTTCCACTTCTTCAGCACTGGAGCATCCAATATCCACATGATAAGCTTCAAGCTTAGCCATTTTCTTTATATCATCCTTAGATTTTGGAAATCCAATTTGAACGATTCCGATAACATCTTCACCTCCAGAGAGAGGCCGGATGCGAATTTGTGTACCCAACATCCAAGGTCCCACAATTCCTCCAATATTTGATACTTTCAAATATCCATTTTTTTCAATTGAAGAAACAATGAATCCAATTTCATCTGCATGTCCTGCCATCATTAATTTTGGTCCTGAATTTCCTTTTCGTAAAATAACCGAACCTGTTCGATCAAAAAGTATTTCATCAGCATATGGTTTTGCATAATCTCGGACTATTTTCTGAACTTCATTTTCCCAACCACTTGGACCGAAAGCATTTGTTAAGCGTTCTAGTAATTTTAGATCTAATTTTGATATATCTATCATAGTGTGGAAAAAACGATTGAATTTTATAAAAAACTTCGCTTTTAATGAGCCAAATTTTTTAGTAATAAGAGCTAATCTCAATGAACGAAAGAAAAAAAATCAAAAAAAAACATGAGGTTTCACGGTAATCTTCGCTCTCCAAAATGATAGCAAAAAACCCAAAACCTTAAATCTCCTTCTTTTTTCTTGTAAATTAATGAAACATCCTGCGTCTTCTAATGAATATCGTACCGTCTA